>NZ_JAWVWO010000013.1:0-140663 GCF_033657265.1 Flavobacterium sp. MMLR14_040
GCATTTTAAACGCTGTAAGAAATAAAATAATCCATCGGGTTTTTGCGGTAATAAAAAACCAAATCCCTTATCAAAAAGATTTGGTTTTATCATAGAAATCGAAATGACAAAAACACGAGGTAAGCTTTGTCAAAAATAACAATCAATTTTTAAACACATAGAAACATAGAAATCTTGTTTTTTTCGCAAAGCCTATGAGATTTATTTAGAGTGAAACGTCTTTTTCGAACTATAAAATCTATGTTTCTATGTGTTAAAAAACACACTCAACAACTCAATACCAAAAACAAATTCAAAAATATGGCATCATTCAAAAGAATAAAAAAAATCCTTATTCCAATTCTGCTTGTACTTTTTATTGCGGTACTATTTTTATTCTGGCCTATTAATACAAACGGAAAATTAATAGAACCTGATAAAAAATTAGTCGAAGGAAAAACGGCATTTCTGGCACAAAAAGACACATCAAAATCATCAGAAAAGAAACCCAATATTATCATTCTCCTAGCCGATGATTTAGGCAAATACGATATTTCGTTATACGGAGGAAAAGCGACGCCAACACCACAAATTGATTCTTTGGCGGCTTCTGGCGTAACTTTTACAGATGGTTATGTTTCGTCTTCGATTTGTTCGCCTTCGCGCGCGGGTTTGTTAACGGGTCGTTATCAGGAACGTTTTGGACATGAATATCAGCCGGGAGACCGATATCCGAAAAACAATTTGGAATATTATGCTTTCAAATATCTGATTAATACGAATAGCTGGAGATTAAATCAAAAAATAGAATATCCAAACGAAGCTTCAATTGCTACTCAGGGTTTACCTCAATCTGAAATTACGTTTGCCGATTTAGCCAAAAAACAAGGATACGCCACAGCAATTATCGGGAAATGGCATTTGGGACACAACAAAGGATTTTTTCCGCTGAACAGAGGTTTCGATTACCATTACGGATTTTATCAGGCGTTTTCGCTTTACACACCCGAAGATGATAATCCGGATATTATAAACCATCATCATAAGGATTTTACTGATAAAACAATTTGGGGAAATGGACGTGTCGGAATCGGTCAAATTCGTCGTGATACTACCATCATCAAAAACAAAGCCTATTTAACCGAAACATTTGCTGACGAAGCCGAAGCTTTTATTGATAAAAACAAAACCAAACCTTTTTTACTTTACGTGCCGTTTAATGCGCCACACACGCCTTTTCAGGTTCGAAAAAAATATTACGATCGTTTTCCGAATGTAAAAGACGAAAACAAACGCGTGTATTTTGCCATGATCAGCGCGCTTGACGATGCCATTGGAAGAATTGTTGCCAAAGTAAAAAAAGAAGGTCTTGAAGAAAATACCTTAATCATTTTTGCGAGTGATAACGGTGGTGCAGATTATACTTTCGCCACAACAAATGCACCATTAAAAGGCGGTAAATTTTCGCATTTTGAAGGCGGAATCAATGTTCCGTTTGCACTTTCGTGGAAGGGAAAAATCAAACCGCATACTGTTTACAAAACGCCTGTAAGTTCACTGGATATTTTTAGCACAATTGCCGCTGTTACGCATTCTGGTTTACCAAAAGACAGGGTTTACGATGGTGTTGATTTGATTTCAACTGTCAACAACAATACAGAAGCACACAAAAATTTATACTGGCGTTCCGGCGATGCAAAAGCAATTCGAAGCGGTGACTGGAAATTAATCATCAGCGGAAAAACGCACGAAGAATGGCTTTATAATCTGGCAAACGATAAATCTGAAACCACAGATCTGGCTCAAAAAAATCCGGCAAAAGTAAAAGAGCTTCACGCTGCTTTGCAAAACTGGGAAAAAGGTCTTGTAAAACCTTTATGGCCCAATTTGACTTATTATGAATTTGACTTTGGAAAACAAAAATACTTTGTCGATTTGTAAAAGTTACAGAAGTCCTGCAAGGTTTTCAAAACCTTGTAGGTCTATTATTTAATCGCTTTATTAATAAAAATTAATACCTACAAGATTTTGAAAACCTTGCAGGAAATAAACACAAAATGTCAACTACCTCAAAACAATATAACTTTCACGAAGACTGGACGGTCGTAATTCTCGGATTTTTAATCATCGGGATTTCGCTGTTTGTTTTTCTTCCCGAAGTTCCCATTTTCAAATGGTCAAACGGAGCAGAATTAACCAATGATGTTTTTGCTTTCTCTAATTTGAAACTCCTCATAACCCAATTTATTTATCTAATCATTATTGGAACACTTGGGGCTTTTTTAATTGGAAAATCGGTAAAATATTTTTTAATCGTTTTTCCCGTAGTTTATATTCTAACTGTAATTGCACTTATTCTGGCAGGAAATTCAGAAATAAAGGCACTCAATTTAGAAGCCGTTATTTTCAGTTTAATTATCGGATTACTGATAGGCAACTTTTTCAAACTTCCCGAATGGTTTCGATCTGCACTTGCTACAGAAGTATTTGTAAAAATTGGATTGGTTTTATTGGGAACGAGCGTTATTTTTTCAGACATTCTAAAGGCGGGTTCCTTAGGATTAATTCAGGCTTTGGTCGTGGTTTTATCAGTTTGGTATTTTGCTTTTTGGCTTTGCCGAAAATTAAAAGTCGACGATGAACTAACCATGATGATTTCTAGTGCGGTTTCCATTTGTGGCGTTTCTGCTGCTATTGCCACTTCGGGCGCTATTAAAGGCGATTCAAAAAAACTGTCGTATGTTATTTCGATGGTTTTGGTAACGGCGATTCCCATGATGATTTTTATGCCGATCATTGCCCGATATTTCAATTTCCCTGAAGAAGTTACCGGAGCCTGGCTTGGCGGAAGCATCGATACATCGGGCGCAGTTGTCGCTTCGGGAACTTTGGTTGGCGAAACGGCCTTAAAAATTAGCACAATTGTAAAATTCTCCCAAAATGTTTTATTAGGATTAGCCGCTTTTGCAATTTCCGTTTATTGGACTTATACGCACAATAAATCAGATGAAGCCGTAGCATCAAAACCAACTTTGGGTCTGATCTGGGAGCGTTTTCCAAAATTTGTTATTGGTTTTATTGTCGCTTCACTGGTTTTTTCTTTTTTTATTACACCCGAAGTTCGTGAGGAAGTCAAAGACAGTTTGAAAAATTTACAAGGCATTTGGTTCGCACTGGCTTTTACAAGTATTGGTTTAGAAACCAATTTTAAAGATTTACTCAGCAATAACAGCAAAAAACCTTTGTATGCTTTTTTAATAGCGCAATTATTCAATGTAATTATTACGCTGGTTATTGCCTTTTTGCTGTTTAGGAAATAGTCCTGTAAGTTCATTTTTATTATTCCCAGGAACGAGGAATCTTCACTAGTAGCTCGACAAAAGTTTATGCAAAACGTAACCACAATATTGTCATCCTGACGGAGGAAGGATCTCCACGAGTAGCTCAACAAAGATTGGAGAAATTACTATATAGAGTTTCTTGCGAAGATCCTTCGTTCCTCAGGATGACAAAAAATGCGCGTAACAATTGGGCGCAAATCTTTGTCAAAGTTTAAAACTTTGACAAAGATAAACACAGAGATTTTCAATAAATTAAAATATCAATTATAATGAAAAAAACATTTATTACGCTCAACCTTTTATTCGCTTTTAGTTTCTCCATTCATGCTCAAAATAAAGCAAAACCAAACATCATTTTAATTATGGTCGACGATATGGGTTATTCTGATTTGGGAAATTACGGCTCCGAAATTAAGACACCCAATCTTGATAAACTGGCACATGAAGGTTTGCGCTTACGCGAATTTTACAACAACTCAATTTGTGCGCCAACGAGAGCATCTTTATTAACGGGACAATATCAACACAAAGCCGGAGTTGGCTTTTTTGATGTTAATTTAGGATTGCCGGCGTATCAGGGATATTTAAACAAAGAATCTCTGACTTTGGGCGAAGTTTTTCGCTCTGGCGGTTACAGCACTATTTTATCCGGAAAATGGCACGTTGGTTCTGAAGATCAGGCGCAATGGCCGAATCAAAGAGGTTTTGATAAATTTTACGGAATTTTAAAAGGTGCTTCTAATTATTTTGACACTAAAGGTTTGCCTTTTGGGAAAACACCTTATCCGGTAAAATTGCTTCGTAATAATGAAGAACTGCATCCAAAAGATGATTCGTATTATTTTACAGATGAAATTGGAAACAACGCGGTTACTTTTTTGGAGGAACAAAATAAGGAAAACAAACCTTTCTTTTTGTATCTCGCTTTTACAGCGCCGCATTGGCCGTTGCAGGCAAAACCGGTTGATATTGCCAAATACAGAGGTAAATTTGATGAAGGCTGGGATATTTTAAGAGAAAAAAGAATTCAGAAATTAAAAGAAAGCGGGATTTTACCGGCAGATCAAACCGTTTCTGCAAGAGATCCTGAAGTTCCGGAATGGAATAAACTGACCTATGACGAAAAGCAATTCTGGAAAGCCAAAATGGAAGTTTACGCCGCAATGGTCGATAACATGGATCAGAACGTTGGTAAGGTTTTAGAAAAAATAAAAGCATTGAAAAAAGACAAAAACACCTTGATTATTTTCATTTCAGACAATGGCGCTCAAGGTGGTTTTAATACTTACAATCCTTTAGGAAGAGGTTTAGTTAGAAACGAAGGACCTGTTGGAACTTCGGGATCATTTGATTATCAGGAACAAAACTGGGCTTATTTGTCTAATACACCGCTTCAGCAATATAAAAACAATATGCACGAAGGCGGATTTAGTTCGCCGTTTATTGCGTGGTTTCCATCAAAAATAAAAGCGAATCGTATCGATAAAGGAACCGGACATATTATTGACCTTGCTCCTACTTTTTATGAATTGGCCGGAATTGAATATCCCAAAGAATATAATGGTGCGGTCACAAATCCTTTGGTTGGAAAGAGTTTATTGCCTGTTTTATTTGATAATGTTTCGCAGGTTGATAGAGGCGCACCATTATTTTGGGAAAGAGCAGGAAACAGAGCCGTTCGCGATGGCAAATGGAAATTGGTTTCGACTTATCCTTCGTATGAATGGGAGCTTTATAATATTGAAACTGACAGGGGTGAAACGACCAATGTTGCTAAACAAAATCTTGCAGTGGTAAACCAACTTTCTGCCAAATATTTTGATTGGGCAAACCAAACAGGAGTTGTAGAATATAGTAAATTCAACTCTAAACCAGAGCAAATGCCAGGCGGTGCGGCACTAAAGAAATAATTACTTTTTTTGATATTTTAAGTAGTTATAACGAAAAAGCGTTCGCAATTGCGAACGCTTTTTTATCTAATAAAGTAAGTTGAATTAATATGTTAAGCGCAATTTAATTAAACACATAGAAACATAGATTTTATATTAATTTGAAAAGATTATTTTAAAGAAACTAGTTTCTCACACATAGCTATATGCATTTAAACTAAGTGAAACGACTTTATTCGCTTCTATAAGCTATGTTTCTATGTGTTAAAAAATTATTCTTTATCTAAAATCATTCAAAGATTTCTCTATAATTTCAAGGCATTCTGCAATTTGAGTTTCTGTCATAACCAATGGCGGTGCCAGTCTAATTTTGTTTCCGTGAGTTGGTTTTGCCAATAATCCCTTGTCTCTGAATTTCAGGCAGATTTCCCAGGCCAAATCAGAATCTTCGCTGCAATTAATTACAATTGCGTTTAGTAAACCTTTACCGCGAACAAGCGTAATTAAATCGTTGCGTTCTGCAATTTCGTTTAATCCTTTTCTTAAGATGATTCCTAAACGTTCTGCGTTTTCGGCCAGGTTTTCTTCTTTTACGACTTCAAGAGCAGCAATTGCAACGGCTGCAGCAACAGGATTTCCACCAAAAGTAGAACCATGCTGACCCGGTTTTATAACATTCATGATTTCATTATTGGCCAAAACTGCCGAAACCGGATAAACTCCGCCAGAAATTGCTTTTCCTAAAATCAAAATATCTGGCTGTACATTTTCGTGGTGCACGGCCAATAATTTTCCGGTACGGGCAATTCCCGTTTGAACCTCATCTGCAATAAACAAAACATTATGTTTTTCGCAAAGTGCTTTTGCTTTCGCCAAATATCCTTCTGATGGAACATAAACTCCGGCTTCACCCTGAATTGGTTCTACCAAAAATCCGGCAATATTTTTTGATGATTCTAAAGCTTTTTCAAGAGCCTCAAGATTATCATATTCAATTTTTATAAATCCGTCTGTAAAAGGTCCGAAGTTTTTACGGGCACTTTCATCATTCGAAAATGAAATAATAGTCGTTGTTCTTCCGTGAAAATTATTTTCGCAGACAATAATCTGCGCTTGATTTTCGTGAATTCCTTTTACTTCGTATGCCCATTTTCTACATAGTTTCAAAGCTGTTTCAACTGCTTCAGCACCTGTATTCATTGGTAAAACTTTATCAAAACCAAAATAATTGGTTACAAATTCTTCATAGTTTCCTAATTTATCATTGTAAAAAGCTCTTGAAGTCAACGTCAGTTTTTGTGCCTGATCGACCATTGCTTTTACAATTTTAGGATGACAATGTCCTTGATTTACTGCAGAATATGCAGAAAGAAAATCATAGTATTTTTTACCGTCAACATCCCAGACATACACACCTTCTCCTCTTTCTAAAACTACCGGAAGCGGATGGTAATTATGAGCTCCGTATTTATTTTCTTTTTCGATTAAAACTTCCGATTTAGACGAAAGAACTTCTTGTGTATGTGCCATGATATTTCTTTTTTATTAAAGCAAAAATATAAAATTTATTTATTTATAGCGAATAAAATACAATTATTAACTTATAATTACCTATATAAAATCAAAATCACTTAATTCAGCTAATAAAAAAGTCATTTTAATATTCAGAAATAAACATCTAATCAGACTTATTTTTATCTTTACCATAAATTAGAACGTAAAAAGTAGTTTGCATGGATATTTTAGATGAGTTTGACGTAAAAATTATCAAAGAATTAGAGAAGGATGGAAGAATCGCTTATTCAACAATCGCAACTAATTTAAAAATCTCAAATACAATGGTGCATCAGCGCATTAACCGTTTGTTTGAACAAGGCATAATTACCGGCATCAAACCTATTTTAAACGAAAAACAAATTGGTTACGACTGGGCTTCGTTTACGGGAATTACGCTCAATAAAGATTCTGATTCTGAACGTATTATTGAGGCTTTAAAGGAAATTCCGGAAATTACAGAATGCTATTTTGTAACGGGTTCATTTACGCTTTATTTAAAAATTACGGCCAAAAACCACGAACACATGCGTAAAATATTATATGAAAAAATCGATAATATCCCCGGAATTGCCAAAACGGATTCGATGATAGAATTGGGATGTGCTTTTAAAAGGAATATTTCTTTGTAAAATCGAATAAATTCCTTCATTTAATTCCAAAAATACAAACCTCAAAAGAAAATTCTTCTGAGGTTTTTTTGTAGCATTTTATTTCTGATATTTGTTTAAAATTGTAAGATCATGAAAAATACCACTATTCTAATTCTAGCTATTATACTGTCTTCTAACACTATAAATGCACAACTAAAACCTGTAAAATATGCCGATGGAAATCAGACATTAAACGGTTTATCTATAAAAGCTGCCAAAAAAAGCAGTAACAATCCTGGTATTTTACTTCTTCCGGCCTGGCTTGGAATCGACAATGCATCTAAAGGTATTGCTGAAGAATTATCAAAACTAGGTTATACTGTTTTTATCGCTGATATTTATGGCGAAGGAAACTATCCAAAAAATACTACTGAAGCAGGAAAACTGGCTGGTTACTACAAAACGAATGTTGCTGAGTATCACAAAAGAATCAATTTGGCATTGCAGGAATTAATCAAATCCGGAGCAAATGCAGATAATATTGTGGCTATTGGATATTGCTTTGGTGGAACAGGAGTTCTTGAAGCTGCACGTGCACATTTGAATGTAAAAGGTGTTGCTTCATTTCACGGTGGTTTAGGTAAAGATGCAACGCGCGCCGTTGAACCAATTACGACGAAAGTTTTAGTTTGTCACGGTGCTGATGATCCTTATGTTTCTTCAGCAGAAATCACTGCTTTTCAACAGGAAATGCGCGATTCAAAAGCCGATTGGCAAATGATTTATTATGCAAATTCTGTACACTCGTTTACAAATCCTGAGGCCGGAAGTGATAATTCAAAAGGTGCTGCTTACAATGCTGTTGCTGCAAAAAGATCTTTTGAGCATTTACAGCTTTTTTTGAATGAACTATTAAAAAAATAAAAACTTGCTTTAATAGCACGCGGATTAAACGGATTAAACAGATTGACGCTGATTTTTAATTAAAATTTGTGCAAAAAAAAAGCACGCAGATAATGCAGATAATGCAGATTTATTTAAATATAATTTTGTAAAAAAAACAAACAGATTAATTGATACTTTTCAAAAAAGAAACCAGCGTAAATCCGTTTAATCCGCATCATCCGTGGGCAAAAAACATATAACTAAACCAAAAACCAACCAAATTACCAATGTCACACAGCCCTATTAGAAAAGACAAAACCTGCCTGAATTGCAGGCACGTTGTCGAACAAAAATACTGCCCGAATTGCGGACAGGAAAACACAGACAGCCGAAAGACGTTTCATCACTTATTTGTTCATTTCTTTGAAGATTTGACTCATTATGAAAATGCTTTTTGGAAAACTATTCGAAATTTACTTTTTAAACCGGCCACGTTAACCAAAGAATATCTTTCGGGAAAAAGATTGTCTTACCTGGCGCCGGTTCGTCTTTATATTTTTATCAGTTTTATTACGTTTTTAATGATTGCATTGTTTCCCTCTCACGTAACAGAGAACCTGCAAAAAAGCGAAAAAGACATTACCACAAATCTTATCAAACAAGATAAAAAAGGGATTGAAGCTTTTAAGAAAAATACACATTTTGAATTAAGGACGATGAAGGAAGTCGACTCCATTCAGAAATATGGAAAACCAAGCGAGAAGTATACTGACTTTGAATATTGGGTTTATGAAAAAGTAGTACATGTTACAGAAAACAATACAAAGGCAGAAATTATAGAAAAGTTTATAGAATCATTTGTTCATAATATTCCTAAAATATTATTTATCATAATGCCTTTCTTTGCTTTCTTTTTATGGATTTTTCACGATAAAAAGAAATGGTATTACTTTGATCACGGAATATTTACGCTGCATTATTTTTCGTTTTTACTTTTAATATTCCTCATACTCTTTATTATTCAGAAGATTACTGATTTGCTCGGAAGCGGTTTTGGCTTTATAGCCGATATAACAAATTTTGTGGGGATACTTTGGATGTCTTATTATTTTTATCCGGCACATCACCGTTTTTATGGCGAAAGCAGAATTGTTTCCTTTATTAAAAGTGTATTCTTATTCTTTATAAACTCCTTTTTTATTGTATTTTTACTAACATTTTATGTTTTTTACATATTCATTAATTTACACTAAACCCCGCAATGAAAAAAATTGTAGTTCTATTATTAATTGCCTCAGCATTTTCATGTAAAAATGCGCAGTCGGTTGTATCGAAAGATAATTCAGATCCAACCAAATACGTGAATGCTATTACCCAAAAAGATTTAAAAAAGATGTTATATGTGGTTGCTTCTGATGAAATGCAAGGCCGCGAAACTGGCTCTGCAGGTCAGAAAAAAGCGGGACTTTACATGATCGGGCAATACAAAAAAAATAATATTTCGTTTCCTAAAGGTGCAAAAGATTACTATCAACCAGTTCCTGCAGCGTTTTTAAATGCACGACGCAACGAGAACTTACCTGATTCTGAAAATATCTGGGCTTATATTGAAGGTTCTGAAAAACCGGATGAAGTTTTAGTGATTTCTGCTCATTATGACCATGTTGGAATTAAAAATGGCGAAATCTATAATGGTGCCGATGATGACGGGTCTGGAACTGTTGCCGTAATGGAAATGGCAAAAGCATTCGCAAAAGCAAAAAAAGACGGACACGGACCAAAACGTTCTATTTTATTTCTGCACGTAACCGGTGAAGAACACGGTTTACACGGTTCTCGTTACTACTCTGAAAATCCATTGTTTCCAATTGCCAACACTATTACTGACATCAATATTGATATGATTGGCCGTCGTGATGTTGAACATGCAAACACAAACAATTATGTATATGTAATTGGTGCAGATAGATTATCTACAGATCTACATAATATTGTAGTGGCTCAAAATGAAAAATTTACTAAAGTTGATTTAGATTTTAAATTTAACGATCCTAAAGATCCAAATCATTTCTACGAGCGTTCTGATCACTATAACTTTGCAAAACACGGTATTCCGGCAGTTTTCTTCTTTAACGGAGTTCACGAAGATTACCACGGAAAAGGTGACGAACCAGAAAAAATTGAATACGACGCTTTAACCAAAAGAACACAATTAGCATTTGTTGTTGCCTGGGAATTGGCAAATAGAGAGAACAGACCGGTAGTAGATAAGAAATAAGGTTCCTTTAAGGGACTGAGGTTCTGAGATGCTAAGGTTCTAAGGTTTTTTTAAACGCTAAGAATTGAAGTTAGTATTTTTTAAATAAACTTAAGACTATCATTATATAAACATAGCCCACGGTTTCAACCGTGTGGAACATAATGATTATCACAATACGTTATCAATACGTTGTCACAATACGTCTTCCACGGTTGAAACCGTGGGCTATGTTTGAAATGTGAAATCAATAGATTTTTTTAATAGAATTCATTACATTTCTAAGATAAAAACAAAAAGGGATGAGTTATTGAAACTCATCCCTTTTTTATATAATAAATTCTCAAAGTTAAAACCTCAGAACCTTAGTCCCTCAGCACCTTAGAACCTTTCCTTAGTCATTCATAGAAATCAAAAACTCTTCATTATTCTTCGTTTTCTTGAAGCGTTCGTTTACAAAATCCATAGATTCTACAGGGTTCATATCTGATAGATATTTACGCATGATCCACATTCTTTGTAATGTTTTTTCGTCTAATAATAAATCGTCGCGACGTGTACTTGAAGATGTAAGATCGATGGCAGGGAAAATACGTTTGTTTGCGATTTTACGATCCAATTGAAGCTCCATGTTACCGGTTCCTTTAAATTCTTCGAAGATCACCTCATCCATTTTAGAACCTGTTTCAGTCAATGCAGTTGCGATGATACTCAATGATCCACCGTTTTCTACATTTCTTGCAGCTCCAAAGAAACGTTTTGGTTTTTGTAATGCATTAGCATCCACACCTCCACTTAAAACTTTACCAGAAGCTGGCTGAACTGTATTGTAAGCTCTTGCCAAACGTGTAATCGAATCTAAAAGAATCACTACATCGTGCCCGCATTCTACCAAACGTTTTGCTTTTTCAAGTACAATGTTGGCAATTTTTACGTGTTCTTGTGGTTCTCTGTCAAAAGTTGACGCGATAACTTCACCACGAACACTTCTTTGCATATCTGTAACCTCTTCAGGACGTTCATCAATCAACAAAACGATCAGATAAACTTCAGGATGATTGGCTGCAATCGCATTGGCAATGTCTTTTAACAACATTGTTTTACCGGTTTTCGGTTGTGCGACTATCATACCACGCTGTCCTTTTCCTATTGGAGAAAATAAATCGATAATACGGGTTGAAACTGAACTGCCTTTTTCGGCTAATTTGAATTTTTCTGAAGGAAAAACTGGTGTCAGGTGTTCGAAAGAAACTCTGTCGCGAACTACCTGTGGGTCGTGACCATTGATTTTCAGTACACGAACAAGAGGGAAAAATTTCTCGCCTTCTTTAGGAGGACGAACTACTCCTTTTACTGTATCTCCGGTTTTAAGACCGAATAATCTAATTTGTGAAGTTGATAAATAAATATCATCCGGAGAAGCTAAATAATTATAATCTGATGAACGTAAAAATCCGTATCCGTCAGGCATCATTTCAAGCACACCTTCACTTTCAATAATTCCGTCAAATTCAAAATCTGAATCTCTGAAATTACTTTTCTTATTTTTATGATTTGGGTTTTGATTCTGGTTTCCGTTATTTCCGTTTCCGTTTACATTTCCATTTTGATTCCCATTTTGATTCTGATTTGGGTTTTGATTAGGATTTGGATTCTGGTTAGGATTTTGCTTTTTAAGCTGATTCGGATTTATCTTTTTTACCGGAGTAGTTCCTTCTGCTTTTTCAGCGACAGGAGCTGCATCAATATTTTCATTTTCTGCAATTTCTTCAGAACCTGTTTCTTTTACAGCTTCTTTTTCCTTTTGCAAAGCAACTTTTTTCTCGTAAGCTGATTTATTAAATTTTACGATTTTTGGTCCCTTTTTTTCTACTTCTCCCTCGCCATTTTCAGCAGTTTCTTCAACTTCCGGAGTTTCCTGAACCTTTTGATTTTGTTTTGAAATCGCAGGAGCCTTAACCTTTTCGGGAGCTTCCTCTACTTTATCAAATTCAAGAATAGGAGCGTTTTTGCTAATTGCTGCTTTTTTTACAGGAACAATTCTGGCTCTTTTGGGTTTGTCATCAGCTACTTCTGCTTCAGCAACAGCAGGTACAGGCGGCGCTACAGTCGCTTCTTGATGTGCTAAAATCTCACTAATTAAAGTGTCTTTTTTAACACCATTAAACTTTATAGTTTTAGCTAACTTAGCTATTTCTTGAAGCTCAGAAAGCTTCATTTCTTTTAATGCAGAAATATCAAACATGAATATTCTATGAATTTAATTATTTTAAAGGAAATACTGTAAAAAGATAGGTAGATAATTGTTTTCAATTGACCGCAGTATGAAGTGCTTACGGTATTATGATGCAATAATACGAATAAAATTTAATCATACAATAGTATTTTAAAAAAAGAAAATATATTTTTGTAAAACAATTATTGATCATGATACAACGAATTCAAACCGTATATTTAATTCTTACCTTTTTAGTAACAGGGGTTCTGATGTTTTTTATTCCGCTTTGGACATTAAATACCGGAAAAGCATTTTATTTTATGCAGGACCAGGTTTATACTATTTTATTAGGTTTAAGCACAATGCTTACTATTATTAGCATTATTTCATACAAAAAAAGACAAAATCAGTTTGTAATGGGCAGACTGAACATAATATTAAATTTAATTTTATTAGGATTATTTGTATACCGATCACTAAATTTATCTGGAGAGACAGTTAACGCTGTTTCAGAGAAAGGTATTGGGATGTTTCTTCCTATTGTTGCTATCGTATTATTAGTGTTAGCTAATAAGGCCATCAAGAAAGACGAAGATCTCGTAAAATCTGTAGATCGTTTGAGGTAAACCTATAAACTTTATTTATGTGCGAAGAGAACCCGAATTTTATATTCGGGTTTTTTTGTGCGTGAAATTTTCTCATTTTTAATAAGACTTTCACAAACAAAGAACTAAAAACCATTTTGTAAGATAAATTTCATAAATTTGATTTTTGAGATTCAAATCAATCATGACACATAAAACAAGGATACATCTTGCAGATGATCATCAAGTACTTATCGACGGACTTACTAATTTATTGCGCACCGTTTCTGACTTTGAGGTTGTAGGCAATTCATTAGACGGAATATCTATTTATGAAGATGTTATAAAAAACAATACCGACATCTTGCTGCTCGATATCAGTATGCCTAAAAAGGATGGAATCGAAGTTTTAAAGGAGTTTAATGAAAAAGGATTCCCCTGCAAAGTAATCATTCTTTCCAGTTATGATGATTTAAAAATCGTAAAAGAAGTAATGAAATTAGGCGCTAAAGGGTATCTAACCAAGAAAAGTGCTGGAGAAAACATTATCGAGGCAATTGAAGCGGTAAACAAGGATGAAGAATATTTTGACAAGCATATAAGAGAAAAAATCTTTACTAATTTTACTCAAAATAATCCTAAATTAAACAAACCTGCTTTTAGCGAAAATCAGTTTTTGAGCGAAAGAGAGATTGAAATTATCACTTTAATATCTCTTGAATATAGCGCAAAAGAAATAAGCGAAGAATTATTCATTAGTGTCAACACAGTCGAAACCCATCGAAAGAATATAATGAAAAAGCTAAAAACCAAAAACGTTATTGGAGTGGTAAAATATGCCCTTAAAAATAATTTAATAAACCCATAGTGTTTACTAACTGATAATCTATGTTTACTTTTAGAATATTTATTTTATTTATTTTTTTATCCGCATTTACTAATGCGTCAGTATTTAATCAATATGATGTATCTTCAAAAGTAACGGGTATTAAGGAATCTAAAAAGGAAATCAACTCTGATAATTCTATAATAAAAAAAGAACAGTTTCTGGAACTTGAAAAATCTACCAATAAAAAAATAGTGAGTTTGTTTATAGTACTCACTATAATGCTAATGGTTTTGTTATATTTCGTTTATCAAAATGACAAATTAAAACGAAAGAACAAACAAAAGGATATTCAGCAAAAAATACAGCTTAACATTATCAACGCCGGAATCGACGGGCAAGAGAACGAAAGAAAGAAAATCGCATCGTTTTTACATGATAACATCAATTCTCTATTGTCTTCAGTGGGCTTGCATTTAAATACTTTTACAGTTCAAAATGCTATAAAATCTGAAGAACTTCTTAAAGCAAAAACCATTCTTGAAGAAGCTCACGATCGTTTACGAGACATGTCACACGAGTTAATCCCTACTCTTTTGGTTCGTTTTGGTTTAGTTTATGCCTTAGAAGATTTATGCGAAAAAAATTCTAATTCTGGTCTGCTGTTTCAATTCACAAGTTCTGTACCTACAACAACAAGATATAATGAGAAATTTGAAATTAAATTATATTTTATTGTAAGCGAATTATTTAGCAACATTATAAAACATAGTGGTGCCAAAAATGCCCAAATCTCATTGCACGAAAAACAAAATCGGTTGATTATTATTATTCACGATGACGGGAAAGGTTTTAATGCCGAAAAACTAAATCAGGAAGGTTTTGGACTGAACAGAATCAGAGCGCGAATTAAAAAATTAAAAGGCAATTTTACGATTATTTCCAGAGCAAATGATAATACCGGGACTTCTGTTAAAATAAAAGTCCCCACTTTATAATTTTCACTCTTAACTCTTAACTTCCTACTTCTTGCCTATTTCAATAATTTCAAGATCTTTTATTTTGTCATCATCAATTACGAATCGCAGCATGGTTCGCATTTGGTGAAATCCGCTTTTTCCCGCAGCACCGGGATTCATATGCAACAAGTTGTTTTTTTTATCAAACATTACTTTTAAAATATGAGAATGTCCGCAAATAAATAATTTAGGTGGATTTGCCGTCATTTCTTCTCTGATAGCTGGATTATATTTGCCTGGATAACCACCAATATGTGTAATCCAGACAGAAACATTTTCACATAAAAATCTATTGTGTAACGGAAATTCTAATCTTGCTTTTGCATCATCGATATTACCGTAAACACAACGTAATGGTTTTAGTTTTTTTATGGTATCTGTAACATGCAAATCTCCAATATCTCCGGCGTGCCAAACTTCATCGGCCAGAGCTACATATTTCAAAATGGTATCGTCAATATGGCTGTGAGTATCAGAAAGAAGAAGGATTTTTGTCATTTTTTTTAAGAGGCAAAGGTTCTGAGGCGCAAAGGTACAAAGGTTTTTTTTAAAAGGCGCTAAGGTTCTGAGGTGCTAAGGTTCTAAGTTTTTTTTTATAAAAAAAATCCGATTTGCTTTCACAAATCGGATTTTAAACTTGATGTTAGACGCACTGCTGTGCGCCTCTACGAATAATCGAATTTATCCTGATGTTAAACCTGTCAGGTTTGTCGAATGTCAAATACTATTTATATTTTACATTTTGCAATACTTACTATTTCTTCGGAATTTTACCATCTTTCGAATCTTTGGTATCCATCATTTCCATTAATTTTAAACCTAGTAAACCACTGATAGAACCGTCAGATCCACCATTTCCTGAAATTAAAACATCTGGAATTACTTTGATATTTCCTTTACCAATTTCTTCGGTAACTTTATATCTCGTAAAGTTATCACCGCCCATCGCGCTCACCTGAAGCTGGTATGATTCTGCTGTAGATTTACCAATTGCCATAATTTTCTCTGCTTCGGCCAAACCTGTTTTTGAGATTCTTTCGGCTTCGGCACTTGCATTCAGCTTCGTTGCTTCTGCCTGTGCTCCTGCTCTTGCTTTTGTTGCTTCAGCTTCTGCATTGGCGCGCATTTTTGTAGCTTCCGCTTCGGCATTTACATTTAATTTTAAACTTGTTGCGTCTCCTTCTGCTTTCTTTACAGTTGCATCTGCAGTTCGCTGAGCGATTTCAACACTTTGCGATGCACGAACGATTTCTTTTTGCATATCGGCAATTGCAGTTTCTTTCTCCATTCCCTGACGTTGTTCCTGCGCCATTCTTTGCGTTTGATAGGTTTTTTGCTCTTCTTCTGCTAATTTTCTATCGGTCAACGTTTTCATCAATGAATCTGGCGGAACGATATCCCCAATCAAAGTGTCGACAGCATTTACATTATATTCGTCAAGAACTAATTTAATGTGATTTTTAGCTGATTCCTGACGCTCTTTTCTGGTTGACAAGAACGAAATCACGTCGCTATCCTGAGCCGAGTTTCTGAAATAGTTACCAATTGTAGGTTCTAAAACCTGCGAAACCAAGTTGTTCATACTTCCAAAACGGGCAATTACTTTTGGTGCTTCGGCTGCGGGAACGTGAATAATTTGAGCCACATCCAAATTAAACGGGAAACCGTCTTTGGAACGAACAGTAATCGTAGAAAGATTTTTATCTAAATCGTGTGATTCGCTTCTTGCATTTGCCCAGTTTAAAACTAAATTGGTTGTTGGAACAGCTTCTAATTTAGTTGTGTATTTGTTCAAAGCATATTTTCCTGGCCCAAGTGGTTCCATCCAAACACCGCGTTGTCCTTTTGAAACAATATTTCCGTGTTTGAAAGTATCTCCGGTAACATCTTGTCCGTCTTCACCAATATACGAAATCACAACTCCCACATATCCAATTGGCACATCTGTCATTGGGTTTTGTTCGATTAAAATTCCCCACGTATTAATATAGTAAGAACCCGCCAACATAACCTGAGGCTGCAAACCACGATTTCCGCCACTTCCTAAAAACTTGTCGAAATCCTGAAAGTTGTTATGTCCTTCAACAAATTTACCTGCAATTTGTCCTTGCGGAATTGGTTCACCGTCGAGCGCAGTAACAATACCAATCATATTCTCGTAAATCTTGATTTGATCTGCAATTACAATTTCGAACAAAAATGTATTAATACGATACGAACCCGTTGTAATAAAAGCGGTCTGACGTCCTTTTTGTCCGCCATTGTTCAAGAAAAAAGTAGCATCCTGAAAGTTATCGCTGTCTACTTTTCTGGCAAGGATTCGTCCGGTTGGAATTTCCTGTCCGTCTTTACTCAAAACCAATCCAATTTTACCTTCGGGAATAATGGTAAATCCGGTCATGTCTATTGAATATTGCCAGATCCACATTCCCCAATATAAACCCGGAGCGAGCGTTTTTGCCTGATAGCCTGCTTCGCCTTTTGTGGCAATAATACGGCCATCC
Source organism: Flavobacterium sp. MMLR14_040 (assembly GCF_033657265.1). Lineage (NCBI taxonomy): Bacteria > Pseudomonadati > Bacteroidota > Flavobacteriia > Flavobacteriales > Flavobacteriaceae > Flavobacterium > Flavobacterium sp. MMLR14_040. The sequence goes on from NZ_JAWVWO010000013.1 coordinate 17,650, forward strand.
GGCAATGATTTATCCGTTCCGAACAAAACGAATTTTTTGGTCACCAAACCAATTTTATCCTCTGGAACCATCACCATTCCGAAGAAAACACGTAAAATAAATTTGTAAAAAAGAATGGAGAATAAGATTAAAATTATCCACCAATAAGAAGTAATTTCATTCATAGTTTTTGATTATTTAGGATGCAAACATAGGAGAAATACTTCCTGTTAAAATGAAATATTTTAAAAATTAACTTTTGGATATTTTTTAAAAAAATGTTAAAAATTACTTTCAATTAAATCGTTGGAATTGTCAATTTCTGACACGATTTTTTGCTGTGTAAACTATGATTGGTATTTTGGGTTTTAACAGTTTTTAGAGGAAGGTACAAAGGTTCAGAGAGGCAAAGGTTCAAAGGTTTATATTAACAAATGCAAACAAGGCGATTTTATTAACTACCATGTTAAATAACTTCCAGTTACATTTACAGAAAAAAACCTTTGAACCTCTGTACCTTTGCGACTTTAAACCTTATAAAGAAAAAATCTTTGTACCTTTGCCTCTCTGAACCTTTGAACCTTTACCTTGAGATATTTTATTCAATTTGCTTATAACGGAACACATTATCACGGCTGGCAATTTCAGCCCAATGCCTCTTCTGTTCAGGAAACTTTAAACAAAGCGTTTTCGGTTTTGCTGAATGCTCCTATAAATATAATGGGTGCAGGAAGAACTGATACTGGCGTTCATGCAACTGAAATGTATGGTCATTTTGATTTTGATGCTTCAATTGATACTCCAAATTTGGTACATAAACTCAATTCGTATTTACCGAAAGACATTGCCATTTTTGATATTATTTTGGTTCATGATGATGCGCATTGCAGATTTGACGCCACCAAACGAACCTATGAATATCATATCAATACTGTTAAAAATCCGTTTTTGGAAGAATTGAGTTGGTATTTTAACCAAAAATTAGATGTAGCTTTGATGAATGAAGCTGCAAAGATTTTACTGAATCATACCGATTTTCAGTGCTTTTCGAAAGTGAATACAGATGTAAATACTTTTGATTGCACGATTTTTGAGGCATATTGGAAACAGGAAAACAGCAAACTGGTTTTTACGATTTCGGCCAATCGTTTTTTACGAAATATGGTTCGCGCCATTGTAGGAACTTTAATAAATGTTGGACTGCATAAAATTTCCTTGTCTGATGTTGAAAACATTATTGCCAGCAAAAGCAGGGAAAAAGCCGGGTTTTCAGTACCGGCACATGGTTTATATTTAACCAAAATTAATTACGATTACATCATAAAATAGCCCTGATTGAAGTGAAAAGCTTTTTTGAAAAAAATATAAGTTTTTGTGTTTTTATGAAGCGACCAGCGGAAGCTTTATAAAAACAGTACAAAAACATATTTTTGAGAAAAACTTGTAACGGAAAGCAGGAAATAGCTCCTAAAAAATATAATGAAAGCAAAAGCATTTGATACCGGATTATTCAAACGGATTTTAAAATATACAAAACCTTATAAATGGCGTTATTACGGCGTTATTATTTTTGCAATTTCACTGTCGATTTTTGCGGCACTTCGCCCCTATTTATTAAAGCAAACGGTTGACGGCTATATTAAAACGCAGGATAAACAAGGTTTATTGATGTATATTATTTTAATGGGCGTTGTACTTTTATGTGAAGTTTTCTCTCAGTTTTATTTTGTGTACTGGGCTAACTGGCTGGGGCAGGATATTGTAAAAGATATTAGAACAAAACTCTTCAAACACATTTTAAGTTTTAGAATGAAGTATTTTGATTTAGTTCCGGTTGGACAATTGGTAACCAGATCAGTATCTGATATTGAATCGATTGCACGTATTTTCAGTCAGGGACTTTTCATGATTATAAGTGATTTGATGAAAATGCTGGTGGTTTTGATTTTTATGTTTTACATGAATTGGGAACTGACCTGGATTGTGGTTATTGCAATGCCAATTTTAGTTTACATTACCCGAATTTTTCAACGTAAAATGCAGGTTGCTTTTGAAGAAGTTCGTACGCAAATCGCAAACATGAACTCATTTGTACAGGAACGCGTGACGGGAATGAAAATCGTTCAGCTATTTAACCGTGAAAAAATTGAAGCCGAAAACTTCAAAGAAATCAATAATAAGCATCGTGTTGCCTGGATAAAAACAATTTTATACAACTCGATATTTTTCCCTATTGCTGATATTATTTCGTCTATAACTTTGGGATTGGTTGTGGTTTATGGCGGATTTAAAATTTTAAACGGAGATCATTTTACGACTTTCGGAGATTTATTTTCTTATACGATGTTCATTGGGATGTTGTTTAACCCTTTACGTCAAATTGCGGATAAATTTAATGAGATGCAATTAGGAATGATTGCGGCCAATCGTGTTTTTGATATTATCGATACTCAGGATCATATTCAGGACACAGGTACTCTTGAAGCGCCTATTTTTAATGGAAGCATTGAATTTGCAGCAGTTCGTTTTAGTTATATTCCCGAAGAAGAAGTTATTAAAGGTATCGATTTATCTGTCGCTGCCGGACAAACTGTTGCGATTGTAGGATCGACCGGAGCCGGAAAATCGACAATTATTAATTTATTGAATCGCTTTTACGAAATAAACAGCGGAACGATTTTTATTGACGGACATAATATTGAGAATTATACTCTGGCTTCTTTACGAAAACAAATTGCCGTGGTGCTACAAGATGTGTTTTTATTTGCTGATACTATATACAATAATATTACTTTAAATAATCCGGAAATTACGCGCGAAAAAGTGCTGGACGCAGCCAAAAAAATTGGTGTACATGATTTTATTATGAGCTTGCCGGATAATTATGATTTTGATGTAAAAGAGCGTGGTGTTATGTTATCATCCGGTCAACGTCAGTTAATTGCTTTTTTGCGTTCGTATGTGAGCAATCCAAGTATTTTGATTTTGGACGAAGCTACTTCTTCTATCGATAGCTATTCTGAAGAATTAATTCAGCGTGCTACAGAAACCATTACAAAAGGCAGAACTTCTATCATTATCGCACACCGTTTGGCCACGATTGTAAATGCAGATAAAATTGTAGTAATGGATAAAGGATTAATTGTAGAACAAGGAACACATCAGGAATTACTCAATAAAACCGATGGTTATTACAAAAATCTTTATGATTCGCAGTTTTCAGTAGCTAATTAGCCTGACGAAATTACCTATATTCTTAACTCTCAAAATCGTACAACATTCAAGTGCTAAAAACACCATTACTCATTATATTTATGGAAAAATGAATTTAACATCACTCAACAATATTACTTGTTTCTTACAAATAAATAAGTAAGTTTGAGGAATAAATAATCATTTTAAAAAAAATACCATGAGAAAAAAATTACTTATTACCGTTTTATTTTTAGCCTTTTCGGTTAATGCATTCTCCATGCAACTTTTTATAAAAACTTTGACTGGAAAGGTCATAACCATTGAAGCTGAATGTTCAGATACTATTGATAACATTAAGCAAAAAGTATTTGAGAAAGAAGGAATTCCGGTCGACTGCCAAAGGTTAATATTTGCAGGAAAACAACTTGAAGATGGTAGGACATTATGTGATTATAACATTCAAAAAGAAAGTACCATACATATGGTTATAAGTAATCCATGTAATTCTAATTAATCTTTCCTAAAAAAGGGTGACGATGTAGTTTAATACATTTTTTAAAACTGGATTTTAATATACTTATTATTTCGGTTTCACATTCACTATAGAAAACAAAAAACACTGTTCTAAGAAAGTGTATAAGTTTAAAAATAATGGGGTTTAACTTTTAATTTAAAGTTGGAACCCCATTATTTTTTAAATATAGTTAAAAACCGGATCACAACTTGATTACTGAACAAGAAACACATCAGGAATTGCTCAATAAAACCGATGGTTATTATAAAAATCTTTATTATTCGCAGTTTTCAGTAGCAAACTAAGATTTGTAATGCTAAAAAATTTCTTAAAAAAGTTAAAAGAGCGTTATAGGAATCATAAATGTAACATCTGATGGAAATTATGTAACTTTATTGGTTTTTGAATTTTTTATATTTGAGAATATATAAATCAAATGTAAAAGAAAATGCCACAAAATAGATTTTATCCAAACGAAGAATTTAAAGAAATAGAAATAAACGCCTCGTTACAGCTTCGATATGCCATTTCAAACAGGGGCCGTCTAATCAGTTTTTCTGACGAAATAGAAAACGGAAGAATCTTAAAAGGAGGATTAAGCGATGGCTATCCAACTTTTAGATTTAAGATTAAAAAAGACGATAAAATTGTCAACAAGTATTTGTTTTTATACAAATTAGTTGCTCAATATTTTATTCCAAAACAATCAGAAGATCAAACGTATGTTTTACATCTTGATTACAACAGAAGTAATGATGATGTCAGAAATTTACGCTGGGCAACAAAAGCCGAAATGATGGCACACAGTCGTAAAAGTCCACGCGTTATTCAGGCGAAAAAGAACCTGATCGAACACAATCTAAAAGCCGACGGAAGAAAATTAACCACCACAAAAGTGATGTTAATTAAAAAAATCCTTGCCAGACCAGAACAAAAAACACGCCTTAAAATGATCGCAAAACAATTCGGCGTAAGCGAAATGCAGATTAGACGTATTGCAAGTGGAGAAAACTGGGGACATGTGAAGGTTTAATTTTAGATTGCAGATTTTAGATTTTAGATTAAAAGATACTGTCGCTCTGAGCGGAGTCGAAGAGTTTTCCAACTTATAGGGCTTCTCCTGAACCTTCGGGCGCTCAGCCTGAAACTTATTTAAGATTTCACTCTAAACAAAGTCGAAGAGCTTTTCAATACGAAAGCTCTTCGACTTTGTTTATTTCAGGAAATACATACTTTGAGTTTTAGCTTATCAATCTTGATTTTCAATTCATAATTCATAATTTACAATTAACATTTATACTGTTCTCTGTGAAAAGGTCAAAATCAGTATGTCAAAAATAAAATTTAAAGGCTATTTTAAAATAAATCCTTAAATTCGCAATCACAAATAACAAGAGAAATCGAAAAATGAGTTTCGGAATTATATAAACTTCATTTTCGGTAGTAATACTAAAAACCAAAAAAATGAAATACGACGTTATTGTTTTAGGAAGTGGTCCTGGCGGATATGTAACAGCAATTAGAGCTTCACAATTAGGCTTTAAAGTAGCTGTAGTTGAAAAAGAAAGCCTTGGTGGTGTATGTTTAAACTGGGGTTGTATCCCAACAAAAGCATTATTAAAATCAGCTCAGGTTTTTGATTATTTAAAACACGCTTCTGATTACGGATTAAAAGTTTCTGAATTCGATAAAGATTTTCCTGCAGTGGTTCAACGTAGCCGCAGTGTTGCTGACGGAATGAGTAAAGGAGTTCAATTTTTGATGAAAAAAAATAAAATTGACGTTATCGAAGGTTTCGGAAAACTAAAACCAGGTAAAAAACTTGACGTTACAGATAAAGACAATAAAGTAACTGAATATAGCGCTGATCACATCATCATCGCAACGGGAGCCCGCTCTCGTGAGTTGCCAAACTTACCACAAGACGGAGTAAAAGTAATTGGTTATCGTCAGGCAATGACATTACCAACGCAGCCAAAATCTATGATTATCGTAGGTTCTGGAGCAATTGGAGTTGAATTTGCTCACTTTTACAACTCAATGGGAACAGATGTTACTATTGTAGAATTTATGCCAAATATTGTACCAGTTGAAGACGAAGACATTTCGAAACAAATGGAGCGTTCAATGAAAAAAGCAGGTGTAAAAATCATGACAAACTCTTCTGTAGAGAAAATTGATACTACAGGAACTGGCGTAAAAGCAACTGTAAAAACAGCAAAAGGAGAAGAAATTCTTGAAGCTGACATTGTACTTTCGGCAGTTGGAATCAAAACAAACATCGAAAATATTGGTTTAGAAGAAGTTGGAATTGCTGTTGACAGAGATAAAATCCTCGTAAACGCTTACAACGCAACTAATATTCCAGGATACTACGCAATTGGAGACGTTACTCCAGGTCAGGCTTTGGCTCACGTAGCTTCTGCAGAAGGAATCAACTGTGTGGAGAAAATTGCTGGTTTACACGTAGACCCAATCGATTACGGAAACGTACCTGGTTGTACTTACGCAACTCCGGAAATCGCTTCTGTAGGTTTAACTGAAAAACAAGCTAAAGAAAAAGGATACGAATTAAAAATTGGTAAATTCCCATTCTCAGCTTCAGGAAAAGCAAAAGCGGCTGGTGCTGCAGACGGATTCGTAAAAGTAATCTTCGATGCAAAATACGGAGAATGGTTAGGATGCCACATGATAGGTGCTGGTGTTACAGATATGATTGCTGAAGCAGTTGTAGCTCGTAAACTGGAAACTACAGGTCATGAAATCCTTAAATCTATTCACCCTCACCCTACAATGAGTGAGGCAGTTATGGAAGCTGTTGCTGATGCTTACGGCGAAGTAATTCACTTGTAATATCAAACCGTTTTACGGTTATATATAATTTTCAATTTAAAAATCCGATTTGTGAAAACAAGTCGGATTTTTTTTATTGTTAAAATCCAGAGCATTTATTCAAATTATTTTATCTTGTAGTTAAAATAGATTTACAAATAAAATTATATATAAATGGAAGAAACACCAGTATTCTTTGCCGATGGAGAAAATCCAAAAATGATTGAAGCCTTTAAAAAAGCACAGGAAACATTTAAATATTTTTGGAGAGAACTCTCTTGGGAATATCGCCGAATAGTGCCCGGACTCGATGTTGCCTGCGTAAAATTGGCCTTCACACAAGAAATAGATAATGAAACTGTAGTCGAGCACATGTGGATTAACGATATTAACTTTGATGGCGAAAATATATACGGCGTTCTAGTTAACGACCCCAATGAACTTACCAATGTAAATAACGGCGATGAAGTCGAAATTCCGATAAATCAAATTAGCGATTGGCTGTTTGCAACCCAAGGAAAAACATACGGAGGTTTTACAATACAAGCCATGCGATCTGAAATGAGTGAAACCGAAAGAGCAGAACATGATGAAGCCTGGGGTATGGATTTTGGCGATTATAATGACATTCTTGTTGTTTTTGAGCAAAAGGAAAAACCTGAAAACCTTATAGAACATCCTATGAGTAAAAACATGAAAGAAAGCCTTTTAGAGTTTATAAAAAACAACCCAAATGAAGTAATCAGCAAAGATGAGTTGGGATATACTTTTTTACACCGCGAAACAATTGCAGGAAATAGTACCTCGGTTGAAGTTTTAATAGAATCCGGAGCCGATATTAATGCAAAAACGATCCATGGTAAAACCGCATTAGATTTTGCAAAACAACTCAACTGGCAGCATTTAATTCCACTTTTATCCTAACAAAATTTAAATCCGATTTGTGAAACAAGTCGGATTTAAAAAAAAAACGCACTATAAGAAATCTCAGAGTCTCAACAACTCAGAATCTCAGAATCTTAGCAACTCAGAATCTTAGAATCTTTATCTGGGCGTGTCCCTCCGGGCCGGGCTATTCACTGCAAGTCCTCGCACTTCCTTCGTCAGGCTGTGGGCTTTTCGTTGCTATCCCTCACGCAAACCCGTTTTCATAAGAACATTCATTTTTAATTGTTTTTTATAATAAAATTTGTTTATTTTAGCTTGTGCATTAAACTCATAAACAACTGTAAATTAATTAAATAAACGACATGTTAAAAAGGTGTAATCCCTACGGGATAATTATATATTGGAAATATGATTTTGCTACCAATAGGTAAATCCTAACGGATTATCTCAAATTGATTTATTATTTTTTTGTTTATTTTAAACAGGCAAATCTTCAATATATATGACTGATTATTCATAATTTATTATTTTAAAAAAATATTCAAAATATATCTTGGAGAGATTACATATTGGTAGAAATCAATTAACCATGAACACAACCATACAGGATTACAATAATTCGCAAAATAGTTCAGACAAGGAAATCTGCAATCAATTGGCCAATATTATCGATGAAAATTTACCCGATGCCGAAAACAAAATCTGGCACGCACATCCGGTTTGGTTTCTTGACGGAAATCCAATTGTGGGGTACAGCAAATTAAAAGATTCTGTTCGTTTACTGTTCTGGAGCGGTCAATCTTTTGACGAAGAAAAATTATCCAACGAAGGTTCTTTTAAAGCAGCAGAGTTTCGCTATAACTCATCGGAACAAATTATTGAAGAAGATGTAAACCGCTGGCTCGAAAAAGCAAAGGAAATTTAGTGGGATTATAAAAATCTGGTAAAACGTAAAGGCGTTTTAGAGCGACTTAAATAACAAATCATGATCGGAATCATTATTGAACTTCTAATTTCCTGGTTATTGCTTTGGTGGTTTGACAAATCAAATCTTGCTGTTTTAGGTTTTAAATTCACTCAAAACAATGCTTTAAATTTAATCTTTGGTTTTTTCGCTGCCGCACTCTTTTCTGTTTTGTATTATATCGCTGCTGCTGATTTGGCAAATACTTATTACACCATAAATCCCTCTTTCAATACCCGAACATTTTTTAAAAGTTCCTGGTGGGTTTTAAGTTCCGTTTTATTCGAAGAACTTATTTTTAGAGGTGCTTTGCTTTATATTCTCATTCAAAAAATGGGTATCAAAAAAGCCTGTATTATTTCTGCAATCGCTTTTGGCATTTATCATTGGTTTTCTTACGGAGCTTTCGGAAATCCGGTTCAAATGGCAATCGTATTTTTAATGACAGGAATCTGGGGACTCATGTTTGCCTTCGCCTACGCAAAAACAAAAACTTTATATCTACCAATTGGTTTGCATTTTGGATGGAATTTTATCCACACGGTAATCTTCTCAAAAGGACCTTTGGGACAGCAGTTTCTAATTATCAACAGTGATAAAAAATTAGAAGGAATGCTGTCTTTAGTTTTCTTTATCATTCAGATTATTGGTTTGCCCGTTCTGGCTTATTTCTATCTAAAAAGTTTAGATTATAAAAAACGATTTATCAATAAAGAATAATTAAAAATTTCCGGCTTTTATCGTCAAATCAATTATTTCAATTCATCAAAAAGCAATAATAAAGCATATATTTTAATAACTTTATAACCAAATTGCAAAGTTATGAGAGAAGTATATATTGTCGAATTCCCATCAAATTTAGGCTTAAAAGAACCTCAACCAGGGAAAGAACCCGGCGTAAAACGTTTGCCAGATTGGTTTCAGAGACATAATTTGCATAAAATACTAGATCCTGAAAATACCCTTAGACTCGATCCTCCAAAATATAACAATACAAAAGATGCTGAAACGCAAATTCTAAACGCAAATTCGTTAATAGAATATGCTCGTGAACAAGCTTACCTCGTAAATAATCTACTCACCAGAAATAAATTTCCTTTTATACTGGGTGGTGATTGCAGTATTCTTTTAGGATCTGCAATTGCATTGAAACAAAAAGGTAATTACGCGCTATTTTATCTTGACGGACATACTGATTTTATGGACGTTTCCTTATCGGAAACTGGTGGCGTTGGCGGAATGGCAGCGTCTATTGTAACAGGAAACGGGCATGAAAAACTAACCAATATTTTAAACTTATCGCCTTATATCAAAGAAGAAAATCTTTGGTGCGCAGGCAACCGCGAATATGACGATGAATATGAAAACGAAATACGAAATTCGTCTGCAACTTATATTAGCCTAAAAGATTTGCGGGAAAAAGGAATTTCAAATTGTACAGCAGCATTTCTTTCAGAAGTTGAAAAAAAGAATCTGGATGGTTTTTGGCTTCATATAGATGTGGATGTTCTTAATGATACTATAATGCCTTGTGTTGACAGCCGTACGCCGGATGGTTTAACGTATGATGAGTTTAATAAACTTACCTCCTATTTATTTCAAAGTAAAAAACTTTGCGGACTCGAAATAACGATTCTGGATCCTGATTTAGACACAACGGGACAATACACAAAAGATTTTGTAGATAATATTACGACTACTTTCAACTTGTCTCAAAAAAAACAATTCTAAAATACAAATTTGTTTGCCTTTAAATGTTCATCTGAAATATTAACGCTTTAGTATAAAATTACTGAATATTTTATAACAATAAAGTGGTAATTTTGCGGCACCAAATCTAAATCTTAGCCTAAGATGAAAAAAATAATACTCCTTGTTACAATTGCATTGCTGTTGCCCGCCAGCTTTTTTGCCCAAACAAAAAAAGAAACACAATCGAGTCCAGAAACACAAAATATTTTTGCAAAATCGTACGATAACGTTAATGATTTTGAAAAAATATTAACTGCAACTCAAATAACTGCTTTAAACACCACACTAAAAACATTTGAGAAAAAGAGACTTTATAAATTTATCATTGTAACGACTTCTTCTATAAAACCTTATACAGATTTATATGAGTATTCTCAAAATTTAGATAAATACCTCAACAGTAGTTTAAAAATGCAGCCAACCATTTTAATACTTTTAAGTAAAGAATTAAGACAGATTCAAATTTTGGGAGAAGATTCTATACGCTACAAACTGAGTGACGATCAGACAAAAGAAATAATAAGCAGTTTTGCTGTACCGGAATTTAAAAAAGGAGATTATTATAAAGGTTTAGAAAGCGCTGTAAATGAATTAATAAAAAAACTGGAATAATATTCCAATTTTTAAATCAAATATCAAATCCGATTTGTGAAAACAAGTCGGATTTTTTTTATGTCTTTTTTAGCCATTACTGAATATCCTTTACGTTATTTAAGCTATTCTCCAGATTAAAATATTACCTGAAACAATTAAATAATGTCCAAAAAGATATTGTTGCTTTATTATAAAAATTATCTTTGCAATTATTTTAACAAGTATTTTACTTCATATTGTAAATCAAAAGAAAAAATGAAAACAAAAATTTTAGCACTAGCCTTTCTTGTACTTTCGATAGCAGGATGCAAGAAAAATGATGTAAACAAAGAATCTATTGAAAGCAACAAAAATTTAGATCCTTTAGAAAGATTAACTCAGGGAAATCAAAGATTTTTAGACGAAAAATCAATTCATCCACATCAAAACAAACAGTCTGTTTTAGATAATCAGGACGGGCAAAAACCATTTGCAGTTGTTATAACCTGTTCAGACAGCAGAGTTTCGCCGGAAATTGTATTTGATCAGGGAATTGGAGATTTATTTGTTATCAGAAATGCAGGAAACCTAATTTCTGATATTGATATGGGAAGTATTGAATATGCAATAGAACATCTGGATACAAAAATGGTTGTTGTATTAGGCCATACCGAATGTGGCGCGATTAAGGCGTATATTAATGACAAAGATGGTGCTTATAAAAAGCATTTTAATCACATTGATAATATTGTAGAAACTATTTCTCAGGAAATTGGAGAAATTGAGGCTGATAAAACAAAACCTAAAGCAACTAATTATCTTGGCGCAATTGATGCGAATATCAAACATTCGACAAAATTGATACAGGATAATCCAATTGTAAAAGAACATAATATTAAAATTGTATCCATGCGATATGATGTTCATACAGGAAAAGTTTCTCCATTGTAAAAAGAATATCTTTAATAAATCTGCCGAAAAAGCTAAAATAAACAGTGTTATGTTATTTAAGCTTTTTCGGCAATTTTATTTATTAAATTAAAAAAGTTACAAAATACTTTCTCGAAACCAAAAGGTTGCTTATATTTGCAACCTAATGATTGCGTAATTAAATTAATTTTCCTCATGAAACGAGATATCTTCCAGGCCATTGCCGACCCGACACGCAGGGCTATTTTAGTTTTAGTTACTAGTCAGGCTCTTACGCCAAATGCAATTGCAGAACAATTTGACACTACACGGCAGGCGGTTTCTAAACATATTAAAATTCTTAATGAATGCGAATTATTAGAACAGCACAAGGTTGGAAGAGAAATTTATTACCAATTAAAAATTGATAAAATGAAGGAAATTGACAAATGGCTCGAACAATTTAAAGAACATTGGGAAAACCGTTTTAATCAATTAGATCAAGTATTAATTAATCTAAAATCTTTAAAAAAATGAAATCAAATCTTTTAATGGACTTTTCTGTAGATAAGGGAAATAGCACGGTTAATGTAAAACGAGAATTTAACGCACCAATTTCTGATGTTTGGTCTGCATGGACAGAACCTGAAATTCTGGATCAATGGTGGGCACCTGCCCCGTGGAAATCCCGAACTAAAAAAATGAATTTTAATGAAGGCGGACAAAGATTATATGCCATGGTTGGACCTGAAGGCGAAGAACATTGGGCTTTGGCAGATTTTACTTCGATAACGCCTAAAACAAATTTTAAATATCTGGATGCTTTTTGCGATAGCGAAGGTAACTTAAATGTAGATTTCCCGCGTTCTGACTGGAATGTAAGTTTTGATGAGCAAAATGGCTCTACCTTTGTTAACATTGCCATCAAACATGAAAACCTTTCTGATCTGGAAAAAATCATCGAAATGGGCTTCAAAGAAGGATTTACAATCGCAATGGAGGGATTGGATAAAATATTCGAAGCCAAAAAATAACAGGAAAAACAATCACTTTTATTTGTATTTTCGTTCTAAATAATAGCGCCTAAATTTGAATTCAAAATTAGGCGCTATTTTAATAACTAATCAAAACCAAATGCATTTAAATAGTATTAGCAATAGAATCTGTATTCGAAATTTAAAAGATTCAGATTTAAATGATTTTTTTTCCTACCGATCAAATCCGGAAATTACCAAATACCAGGGTTTTGACACCATGACAATCGGGCAATGCAAAGATTTTATAGATTCTCAAAAAGATATGCAATTTGGCAAAGCCGGCGAATGGGTTCAATACGCAATAGAAGATCTCGAAAGTAACAGATTAATTGGCGATTGCGCTATTAAACTCGACGACTATGATGTTAGAATCGCTCAGATCGGGATTACAATTTCGCCTGAATTTCAGCAAAAAGGATATGCAAAAGAAACGATGAAAACGATTCTGGATTTTCTTTTTTCAATTGAAGATTTTCATCGCGTTGTAGAAATTGTTGATGCAGAAAATGTAGCTTCAATACAACTTTTGGAAAGTTTAGGTTTTAAGAAAGAAGGTCATTTTGTCGAAAATATTTTCTTAAAAGGAAAATGGGGAAGTGAATTTCAGTACGCCATGCTAAAATCAGAATACAATAACGAATAAAAAGCAACTATGAATATTCTAATTGTTTACAGTCATCCTAGTGAAAAATCATATACATTTCAGATTCTGCAGAAACTGAAAAATGAAATAAACAAGCAAGACTGGAATCTCGAAATTTCTGATTTATATGCGATGAATTTTCAAAGCGATATGTCGGCAGAAGAATATGAAAGAGAAGGATTTGCAAAAACCAATCTTCCTATTTCCGCTGATGTTGTAGCCGAACATGAAAAAATTGAAAAGGCAGATTGTATTATATTCTTGTATCCGGTTTGGTGGAGCGATTGTCCGGCAAAACTAAAAGGCTGGTTCGACCGCGTTTACTCGGTTGGATATGCTTACGGACAAAATGAAACTTCAAAAAAAATGAAAACCATTCCGCTTGGACTTGTAATTTGTACAGCCGGACATCCAAATGAATTTCTTGAAGAAATAAATATGGCGCAAAGTATGAAAATCATAATGCTCGACGATCGTTTAGGAAAAAGATTCGAAAATAAGGAAATGTTGATTTTGGGCGGAACTCTTGAATTGGAGAAAGTTATGGCTAAACATTTTTTGCAAATTGAAGGTGTTGTAGAGAGGATCAAACAAAAGTTGATTTAACCGCAAAGATCTTTTTTTGTCATTTCGATCCCGAGTCTTCGGGAGAGAAATCGCACTAGAAGCTCCACAATAAAAGTCGTCAATCTTTGGCGATTCACGAGTGTGATTTCTCCTGCGTCGAAATGACAAGATTGCGATAAACACTAGACAATCTAAATCTAAATTTTAACTCTAAAATCATATTAAATGACAATACAAGAAATCATCGACCTACAAATGTTAGCCTTTAATAACAGAGACATAAAAAACATGATGTCTCTATACACAGACGATACCAAAATTTACAATTTTGCAGATCTTTCATTGGTAATAAACAGCAAAAAAGAGTGCGAAGAAATGTTTATCAAACTATTTGAACAATCTCCTGATTTGAATGCCGGAATTATAAAAACTATCTTTTTTAATAATAAAGCAATTGTTTATGAATACGTTTCGGGAAGAAATGGCAGCAATGAAAAAAAAGAACAAGTTGTTATTTTTGAAATCGAAGGTCAAAAAATAAGCCGAATGGATATTATAAGAGAATAAACTTTATTTCTTATAAAAAACAAAACTTCTAATTTAGCCCCGATGGGAGCGGTATCCTTTTTCCTGCTCCTTTAGCAGGAAAAAGATATAGCGGACAGCGGGACGGGTGGTTCTGATGAAAATCATGTTTCTGCTCCTGAAAAATTAATTCAAATTCCAAATTCAAACAATCTAAAATCTGAACTCTAAAATCTAAAATTAATAAATCTGTCCTATTCCACCCTTAAAGTTGTCTCATAATTGCCCTAAGTTATTGATTTTTAGGAAGTATATTTGTTATATAACTTTCTAAACTACACAAAATGAGTGCACAAGATTTTACCACTAACATAATAGTCGATCAATCTCCACAAGAAGTTTTTACTGCCATTACCAACGTTCGCGGATGGTGGTCTGAACAAATTGAGGGAAATACGGCGAAACAAAATGATGAATTTCAGTATCATTATGAAGATATTCATCGCTGCAAAGTCAAATTGATTGAAGTGATTCCGAACCAGAAAATTGTCTGGTTGATAGAAGATAATTATTTCAAATTTACAGAAGATGAAACGGAATGGACGAATACAAAACCAACCTTTGAAATTTCAGAAAAAGACGGTAAAACGCAGCTTCGTTTTACACATTTTGGTTTGGTTCCTGATTACGAATGTTTTGACATATGCCGAGATTCCTGGACAAACTACATTCAGAATAGTTTAAAAAAATTAATTACTACAGGAAAAGGCGAGCCAAACGGCAAAGACAAACCCAGAACAGAGAATGAGAGAAAGCTGAGCGCAAATAACTAATCCTAAGAGTTTCGACTACGACAATAGTAGATTTGGCTAAAGTAATTTTCGTGATGATGCGCAACTTTGTATCATCAAAATATAGAAACGATGAAAATTACAATTACAGGTTCTCTAGGGAACATTAGCAAGCCATTGGCTCAGGAATTAGTACAAAAAGGACATCAGGTGACAATAATTACCAGTGATGCCGAAAAACAAAAAACAATTGATGCTCTGGGCGCAAAAGCAGCAATTGGATCTGTTGAAGATGTGGCTTTTTTAACCCAAACTTTTTCAGGTTCAGATGCGGTTTATTGCATGATTCCGCGAGCGAATTATTTTGATCCAAATCTGGATTTAGATGCTTTTACGGATAAAATCGGCAATTCTTATGCAGAAGCCATTCAACAATCTGGTGTGAAACGTGTTGTGTTTTTAAGCAGCATTGGCGCGCATTTAAAAGAAAATTCCGGAATTATTCAGCGTTATTATGAAATCGAAAGTATTTTGAATAAACTTTCAGATGTTTCGATTACGTTTATGCGTCCAACCTCTTTCTTTTATAATGTGCTGGCTTATATTCCGATGATCAAAAATGCTGGAATTATTGCTGCCAATTACGGCGCAGACAAAATGATTCCGTGGGTTTCTCCAAATGATATTGCTCAGGCTATTGCCGAAGAATTAGCAACTTCGTTTGGCGAAGCTGAAAAAAGAAAAATTCGTTATGTTTCAAGCGACGAACTTACCGGACATGAAACGGCACAAATTTTAGGAAACGCTATTGGAAAACCGGATTTAAAATGGGTTTTGGTAAGTGATGAAGAAGTTTTAAACGGTTTAACTTCTGTGGGAATGCAGCCAAAAATCGCCGTTGGTTTGGTCGAAATGTACGCCGGACTTTACAATGGTTTATTGGGCGAAGATTACGAACGCAACAGACCTGCGGTGATGGGAAAAACAAAAATGGCCGAATATGCAAAAGAATTTGCCGCTGTTTATAACCAAAATTAAGTACCTTAGACTATGGCAAATCAGCAACCACACCGAATAAAAAGTATAAGCGAATTTCATGAATTTAGAGATTTGCCAAAGCCGGAACATCCTTTGGTAAGCGTTTATAATTTTGAAGATCTTAAACACTTAAACGAAGCTGAACCAAAAAGCTTAATGCTTGACTTTTATTCTATTGCCTTAAAAAGACATGCCAATGCAACCATGCGATATGGTCAGCAGGAATATGATTTTAAAGAAGGTGTTTTGCTATTTATTGCTCCGGGTCAGGTATTTTCTATAGAAGGAAATGCAGAACTTCAGCATACAGGATGGTCCTTATTGGTCCATCCTGATTTTTTGTGGAATACGCCTTTAGCAAAAAAAATAAAGCAGTACGAATATTTTGGATATGCAGTCCATGAAGCTTTGCATCTTTCTGACAAGGAAGAAAAAATGATTATTAATATCATCAAAAACATTCAGAACGAATACCAGTCTAATATTGACAAATTCAGTCAGGATGTGATTATTGCACAAATCGAATTATTGCTTACTTATTCTGAGCGTTTTTATAACCGTCAATTTATTACCAGAAAAATCAGCAATCATCAGATTCTGGAACGTTTGGAAAATTTATTGGAGGACTATTTCTCTGCTGATTCTTTGGCAAAAAAAGGATTGCCAACCGTTCAGTTCATTGCTGAAAATTTAAATGTTTCTCCCAATTATTTAAGCGGATTGTTAAAATTACTGACAGGACAAAGTACACAACAGCACATACACGATAAATTGATTGAAAAGGCAAAAGAAAAACTCTCGACAACTAATTTATCTATAAGCGAAATTGCTTTTGAATTGGGTTTTGAGCATCAGCAATCTTTTAGTAAATTGTTCAAGACTAAAACTACTATTTCTCCTTTAGAATTTAGACAGTCTTTTAATTAAGATCATCATGATTTTACCACAGAGTGCACAAAGATTTTTATCTGGCGATCTTTAGAAAACACAGAGTTCGCAAAGCTTAGTATTCATTTAGCTTTGCGAACTCTGTGTTTTTTTTTATAAACCAAATAACAAAAAAACTTTGTGCACTGTGTGGTAAAATCAAACCTGAAGATGTATAACTTTACTAAATGAAAAAAGTTGGACTTGTAGGCGGAATCAGTTGGGTTTCGACAATTGATTATTACAAATTGATAAATGAAGGCGTAAATAAAAAACTGGGCGGATTGCAATTTGCAGAATGCCTTATTTATTCTTTGAACTTTGGTGATATTCAGGAAAAAACCTGGGCAAACTCGTATGAACTTTTACTGAATGCCTGCTTAAGTTTACAAAAAAGCGGTGTTGACGCCATTGTACTTTGTGCCAATACAGCGCATATGTATGCCGATGAAATTGAAAAAGAAATTAGATTACCATTAATACATATTGGCACTGAAACGGCAAAAGCTATAACAAAAGAAAAAATTACTACAGTTGGGCTTTTAGGAACTTCGTTCTCTATGGAAATGGATTTTTATAAAGACCGTCTAAAAAGCTTTGGACTAAATGTACTTATACCCGAAAAACAAGAAACAAGAAATTATATACAACATGTTCTGAAAGAAGAATTAGGAAGAGGAATTATAAATCCGGATTCTAAACAAAACTATATCAAAATAGCAAACGAACTCATTGCTCGTGGCGCAGAAGGCATCATTTTGGGTTGTACCGAAATTCCTTTATTAATAGACCAATCTCATTTTTCGGTTCCTGTTTTTGATACTACAAAAATACATTCTGAAGCCATCGTGAACTTTATTACATCATAAATCAAGATGCTAATAAATCTACCTTTTTTTATATTTAAAAGGGGTTAATTTCATAACTTAGTTAGCTTTTAAATTGACAAGTCATGACTAAGAAATATATTGCCCGGGAGTTTTTAAAACTCGCTGCAAAAGGGCATTCCCACGAAGCATTCCGACTTTATGTTGGCGAAAATTTTAAACATCACAATGCCTATTTTAAAGGCAATGCTGATACTTTAATGCTGGCAATGGAAGAATCTGCCAGAACAAACCCAAATAAGATTTTTACAATTCATCATATTTTAAGAGATGAAAATCTGGTTGCTGTACATTCGCATGTCAAACAAAATTCGTCAGATTTAGGCGCGGCGGTTGTTCATATTTTTAGATTTGAAGCGGATAAAATAGTAGAACTTTGGGATTTAGGACAGCCTATTCCAAAAGAAACAATTAACGAAAACGGAATGTTCTAGTTTTTACTATTTTTTCATGAAGATTTTACAGATTAACTCATAATTCATAATTCATAACCCCTAACTCCTAACTTCAAAATGAACGCTATTTCCAGAATTTTATCTTTATTATTTCTTGTTTTTTTATTTTCTAATTGCAATTCGTTTGCACAAAAAAAAGATGATTATTCTACCAAAATAGACAGTTTAATTAAAATTGCCAAACCAAAATTTAATGGTGTAGTTCTTATTTCTAAAAACGGAAAAACGCTGTACAATAAAGCACAGGGGTTTGCCAATTTTAAAACCCAAAAGCCTTTAACGATTGATAGCCAGTTTGAAATCATGTCGAATAGTAAACAAGTTGCGGCTGTTTTAATTTTATTGGAAGTAGAAAAAGGTAATATCGATTTGCAGGCGCCTATTAAAAAATATTTACCGGAACTTACCCAAACCTGGGCTGATTCTGTAACGGTTCACCAGCTTCTAAACCATTCGCACGGAATTGTAGATTTGCAAAAACCGTTACTTTTTAAACCCGGAACTGACTTTAAATACGGAAATTTAAGCTTTAATTTATTGGGGAAAATCGTTGCCGTAGCTTCTAAAAAAAGTTATGATGAAGTGGCAAATGCGCTTTTCAAAAAACTAAATATGAAGAATACTTTTTGTTATGCTAAAGACAAAGCTAAAAATTTAGTTTCGGGACATTTTGTGCAAAATGATGTTTATAAGATTAAAGAAGATTCTCAGATTACTCCGGAAAGTTTTGGTGCTGACGGAATTGTTTCAACCGTAAACGATTTGGCAATCTGGAATAACAATCTTCATAAAGGAAAAATACTGAAACCCGAAACGTATCAATTAATGCTGAAATATAATATTTTATCGCAGCATAATCTCTTTGGAAAAGAAAAAGAAGGTTATGGTTACGGCATTCGAATTATCGAAAAAGAACCTGTAAAATATATTGGCCATACCGGACTTGGTGATGGGTTTTCTTCTGTAAATTTGTATTTTCCGGAAAGTGATGTGAGTTTGATTGTTTTAGAGAATCAAATGCCTGACAACCCGGATTTGTTTTATGCAACCGGATTTAAAATCAAAACCATTCTTTTTAAAAGTGATTTACTGAATCGAAAATAGCAAAAATGGCGAAAAATAAAACTACCGAAACAGAAAGCAGCGTTATTGATTTTATCAATACTACTGTTGAAGATGAAACAAAGCGAAATGATGCTTTTGAACTCATCAAAATAATGCAGCAACAAACTGGTTTTGAAGCCAAAATGTGGGGACCGGGTATTATTGGTTTCGGAAGTTATCATTACAAATATGACAGCGGACACGAAGGCGATGCACCGCTTGCCGGTTTTTCGCCAAGAAAAGCGGCGATTTCACTTTACCTCTATTTACCTGACAATAAAGAAGAATTACTTTCGAAATTTGGAAAACACAAAGCCGCAAAAGGTTGTGTTTATATTAAAAAATTAGCCGATATTGACGTTGAAATTCTAAAAAAAATGGTTTCAGGATCAGCTGAATATCTACAAAAATTATATCCCTCAATCTAAAAAAATATGATCCTAACAATAATTATCCTTTTAGTAATTGCTTTTTTTGCTTATTTACAACATCCAAGATTCGGAAAAGCACCTGCTGGCGAAAGACTTGCTTTGATTCAAAAATCACCTCAATATAAAAATGGAAAATTTGAAAATGCCAATTTCACTCCTGATCTTGCAGAAGGATACGGCTATTTTGATGTTTTTTACCAATTTTTCTTCAAAAAAGTAGATAGAAAAATTCCAACCGATCTTATTCCCTCGGTGAAAACCAACTTGAAAGAGCTTTCTATAGATGAAGATGTTTTAGTTTGGTTTGGGCATTCTTCCTATTTTATTCAATTGGAAAAAAAACGTTTTTTAATTGACCCCGTTTTTAGCGGAAACGCCTCTCCTATTTACGGCACTACAAGATCATTTAAAGGATCTGATGTTTATACTGTCGACGATTTTCCCGAAATCGATTATTTATTGATTACGCACGACCATTATGATCATTTAGATTATAAAACTATAATGCAATTAAAACCGAAAATCAAAAAAATAATTACTGCGCTTGGTGTTGGTTCGCATTTTGAATTTTGGGGATTTCCAATTGCTGATATCATCGAAAAAGACTGGCATGAAAAAATAGAACTCGATCAAAATTTAACGCTTTACACCACACCGTCAAGACATTTTTCCGGCCGAAGTTTTACCCGCTGCAACACGCTTTGGACATCTTTTGTTTTAGAAACCAAAGATTTCAAAATGTATTTGGGCGGCGACAGCGGTTACGATACTCATTTTGCTGAAATTGGAAATAAATATGGGCCTTTTGATATTGCACTTATCGATAATGGACAATATAATCCTGCGTGGAAATACATTCATAATTTACCCGAAGATGTTATAAATGCCATGAAAGAACTAAAAGCAAAAAGAGTTTTTCCTGTACATTCATCAAAATTTGCCTTATCGCTTCATGCCTGGGACGAACCTTTAAATAGAATAACCGAATTGAATGCAAATTCAGAAAATCCAATTCCGTTAATTACACCAATGATTGGAGAAAAAGTTGAATTAAAAAATGAAAAACAGGAATTTAAACAATGGTGGAAGGGAGTTAGGTAATTTTAGATTGCAGATTTTAGATTTTAGATTGAAAATTGAAACTTGAACGCTAGCTTGTCATTTCCACTAAGGAGAAATCTCCGGGAGTAACTCCGCAACAATGATCAAATACTTTGTCGAGCTTCTAAAGAAGATTTCTCCTCCGTCGAAATGACAATATTGAGCATAAATTCAAAACAAAAAAATGAAACTAAAAACCATCTTTTTTACAATTACCTTCTTTTGCGTTTTAAATAGCTTCTCTCAAAATACGTACGTTTTCCTGGGATCATACAATAAAGATAAAGAAGCAGAATCGATACAAATATTTCAATTAGATACTTTAAATGGAAAACTGACAAAAATAACTTCAGCAAAAAATGTTATTAATCCATCGTATTTAACGGTTTCTCCAAACGGAAAGTACGTTTATGCCTGTACGGAAACGAAAACACCAAATGACGGAAATGTGAGCAGTTTTGAATTTAATCCTGAAAATAAAACGCTGACATTTTTAAACAAACAAAAAAGTGGTGGCGAAAACCCGGTTTATGTTTCGGTTCACAAGAATGGAAAATGGCTCGTAAATGCCAATTATACAGAAGGAAGCGTTTCGGTTCATTCATTATTAGAAAATGGAAAAATCGATTCGCTTGCGCAGAATTTTCAATATAGCGACGGAAGTGTTCATAAAGAAAGACAAACCAGATCGCACGTGCATTCGGCTGTGTTTTCTCCGCAATTTGATTATCTTTTTTTACCAGATTTAGGTGCCGATAAAATTCGTTGTTATGGTTTTAATGAAACTCAGAAACAACCTTTAATCGAAACAAAAAATCCGTTTACAAAAACCGATTTAGAAGCCGGGCCAAGACATTTTACTTTTCACCCCAATCAAAAATTTGGTTATTGTATTGAAGAAATGGCGGGCGCAATCAGCGTTTATCAATATTCAAACGGAACTTTAGAAAAAATACAACGCATTAATACACATCCTGATAAAATCAAAGAAGGTTTTGAAAGTTCGGATATTCATATTTCACCCGACGGAAAATTTCTGTACGCCACAAATCGCGGTCAGGAAAACAATATCGCTATTTTTTCTATTGATGAAAACGGACTTTTAAAAAACATTGGTTATCAATCAACTTTAGGAAAACATCCGAGAATTTTTGCTATTGATGAAAGCGGAAAATTTCTGATCGCCACAAACGTGATTTCAGGAAACGTGGTTGTTTTTAAAAGAGATTCAATAACAGGATTACTTAAAAAAGTAGGTAAAGAAGTTAAAATGGAAAATGTTTCTTGTGTTCAGATAAAAAGGATTTGATAGCGTAAAATAGAACACGGATGACGCGGATTCGCAAGCGAAAACACAGATTTAACGCGGATTTTATCATCATTTTTGTCATCCTGACGGAGGAAGGATCTCCGCAAGAAACTCGACAAAGCTTGTCGTCAATCTTTGTCGATGCAGCACGTGAGATTGCTTCGTTCCTCGCAATGACAAAACTTTGAGAATCTTTCTAATCTTTTAATCTGTGGCAAGAAAAAAATAAAAACTATGACAACATTTAATTTACAACCAGAAGTATTAGAAAACGACATTATAAAATTAATTCCTTTACAGGAAAATCATTTTGAAGAACTTCATAATGCAGCTTCAGATCCTTTAATCTGGGAACAATATCCTATAAAAGACCGATATAAAATGGAGGTTTTCAAGCCGTTTTTTGATGGCGCTATCAACTCAAAAGGTGCTTTTTTAATCTTAGATAAAGCGACAAATGAAGTTATGGGAACAACCCGATTTTACGATTACAACGCCGAAAAATCAAGCGTAGCAATAGGATTTACCTTTATTACCAGGAAATTTTGGGGAGGCCCTTATAATAAAGCTTTAAAAAAGTTAATGATTGATTATGCTTTTGAAAGCTTAAATTTGGTGATTTTTCATGTTGCCGAACAAAATT
Organism: Flavobacterium sp. MMLR14_040; assembly: GCF_033657265.1. Classification (NCBI taxonomy): domain Bacteria; kingdom Pseudomonadati; phylum Bacteroidota; class Flavobacteriia; order Flavobacteriales; family Flavobacteriaceae; genus Flavobacterium; species Flavobacterium sp. MMLR14_040. The sequence continues at coordinate 40,714 of NZ_JAWVWO010000013.1, forward strand.
TCCGTTCGCAAAAAGCAGTTTTAAAACTTGGAGCAGAAAAAATAAACGAAGTAACTTTTAATATGAATGGCGTTGACATCATTCATTATGAATATGAATTAAAAAAATAATTAAAATGAAAAGCATTACAGTTTTCTGCGGATCGAGTTTTGGTACCGAAGAAATTTATAAAGAACAAGCCGTTTTACTCGGACAAACTTTGGCAAAACAAAATATCAAATTAATTTACGGCGGTGCAAATGTAGGCTTGATGGGCGTTGTAGCCGATGGCGTTTTAAATGCCGGCGGAGAAGCAATTGGTGTTCTTCCCGATTTTTTAAGATCAAAAGAAATAGCACATTTGGGTCTTACCGAATTGATTTTTGTCGAAAGCATGCACGAAAGAAAAACAAAAATGAACGACTTATGCGAAGGCGTTATTGCGCTTCCGGGTGGTTTTGGAACTCTGGAGGAACTTTTTGAAATGCTGACCTGGGCACAATTGGGTTTACACAAAAAACCGATCGCCATTTTAAACATCAACGGATTTTATGATTCTCTTATTGAATTAACCGAAACAATGGTTGAAAAAGGTTTACTGAAAGATGTAAATCAAAAAATGCTTTTAGTAAGTGATAATATTGATGATTTATTAAATCAAATGAAAAATTATGTCGCCCCAACTGTTGGAAAATGGATTGAGAAAAAAGAGTTGTGAGTTTTTAGTTAAAAGTTGTGTGTTATATGTTATGTGTTAGACGTTTAAAAGTTAAGTACAATTCTTATATTTTAAATTTAAACAATTAGACTTATCTTTACATTTCAACAATTAACGCATAACTTTTAATTTATAGTTTCTCACACATAACATCTAACCTCCAAAAGATGAAAACAGAAAATAATAAATTCGCAAAAGCCGAAATGCTGATTAGAAAACCTATTTCAGAAGTTTTTCAGGCTTTTATTGATCCGGAAATTACGAGTAAATTTTGGTTTACAAAAGGTTCGGGAAAACTAGAACAAGATAAAAAAACCGATTGGACTTGGGAAATGTATGGCTTTTCATTAACTGTAACGACGCATGTTTTGCAGGAAAATAAAAAAATTGTGGTCGAGTGGGGAAATCCCGATGAAAGCACAATAGTTGAATGGATTTTTACGCCATTAAACGAAAATGAAACTTTTGTGAGCATCACCAATTCTGGTTTTAAAGGAGATCCTGATAAAATAATCGATCAGGTTCGAAATTCCACCGAAGGTTTTACTTTGGTTTTAGCCGGAGCAAAAGCTTACTTAGAACATCATATTTTATTGAATCTTGTTTTAGATCGCTTTCCGAAAGGACTCGCGTAAAAAAGTTTCAGGTTTCACGTTTTTTTTTGTTTCAAGTTCAGCACGCAACTTGAAACTTGAAACCTGAAACAAAAAAACAAAAAACAAAAATCATGGAAACGAAGAAACCCGAAAACATAGACGAATATATTGGCGGATTTCCGAATGACGTTCAGGAAATTCTGGAAAAAATAAGAGACACAATTCAGAAGGCAGCGCCGGATGCCAAAGAAAAAATCAGTTATTCGATGCCGGCTTTTGAGCAAAACGGAATCGTGGTTTATTTTGCCGCTTTTAAAAATCACATTGGCTTGTATGCGTTGCCAAGCGGTCATGAAGAATTTAAAGAAGAGCTTTCGAAATATAAATCCGGAAAAGGTTCTGTGCAATTTCCTTTGGATAAACCGATGCCGTTTGATTTGATTAGCAGAATTGTAAAATTCAGAGTGAAAGAAAATCTGGAAAAAGCGAAAAAGAAATAACTTTCAATGGATTTAAGCGAACATTACGATCAACTTTATAAAAAATCTGCAGCAGCTATTTTAGCCGGAAATTATAAATTAGATTCTCAAATTAATAATCCTTCAGATTCCCGTTTTGGCATTACACTGCTCATTCGCCCAAGCGAGAAAATTAAAGCCAATATTCAATTGTTTTTAAACGAATTAAAGACGATTGAGCCACAACAATATTATTATCCTGATGCTGATATTCATATTACGCTAATGGCAATTATTTCGTGCTATGAAGGTTTTACTTTAGATAAAATTTCGATTGAAGATTACATCAAAATAATTCAGGAAAGTTTAATTAATTTGGGCGAAATTAAAATTGAATTTCGAGGCGTAACAGCCTCACCTTCTGCTCTACTGATTCAGGGTTTTCCTGCTGATGAAAGCCTGAATGATTTACGAAACAAACTTCGTGAGAATTTTAAAAAGTCTACTTTGCAGCAAAGTATTGATAGTCGTTATGCTATTTCAACGGCGCATTCGACTGTAATGCGTTTTCAGGAAAAACTTCAAAATCCGGAGAAATTAATTGCTGTTGCAGAGAAATTCCGTAACGATTATAATTTTGGGAAATTTACAGTTGATAAAGTAGAATTAGTTTATAATGATTGGTATCAGAGAGAAAGGAATACAATTCATTTATGTGATTTTTATATTTAAGTTTTTTTGCCACAAATTTTAATAATTTTTACTAATTCAAATTGTCAAAAAAACTTTGTGCCTTTGCGCCTTCGTGGAAAACTTTTTATTTAAATTCTCCAAAATGCCATAAAATACCAGATGGATCATGCAGAAAACATTCTCTTCCCCAATCTAAATTACGAATTGGAGTGAGTTTTACACCGTCATATTTCTGTGGAAGATTTAAGGCTAAAAGTTCGTTGTAGTAACGATCAACATCATCAACTTCAAGAAAAATCATGGTGTTTTCGATCCAGTCTTTGGTATAATAATCCTGAAGATAAAAGGCAATTTCTTCACTTTTAAAAACAGAAAAATTAGTATCTAAAACTGTTTCTTCAAAACCTAAATCACGATAAAAACTTCTAGAGATTTCGAAATCTTTAGCGCCGATAAAAGGACGGATTGATTTGATTTTGTGATTCATTCTTTTGATCTATAAGTTTTTTGCCACGAATTACACAAATTTAAAAAAAAGGTGATTCAAATTCCACGAATTTATTTTTTGTTAGTTTTGAACAGAATGGAAATTAGGGAAAATTAGTGTAATTCGTGGCAAACCATCTTATCCCTTCTTCAAAATACTTCCCAAACCTCTACCAATCTGTTCAATAGCTTCAAGACCTTTTGTTAATGGAGTTGCGGTAAAATCTTCGTAAGCATCCATAGACGTAACTTTATTATCATCTTGTGGATAAACCAAAATCAGATTGTTTTCTGAAAATGATTTTTCGAATTTTTGCGGCAATTTATCAAAGATCGCGTGATATGAAACAGAACCTTTTCGGGATAAATTGAAGGCAATTAAATCAGTTGGTTTTATTTCATCTGAAATAGCTTCAAAATCTTCCCAATCTAAAATACTTTTAAATCCCAATTTCGCGCTAAGTTTTAAATTAGCAGCAATTTGCAAAATAGACTGATGTGTTTTATATTCCGCATAAATCATAATCGGAATACTTAGTTCCTGTGATAATCGGCAGATTTTTTGAAGCAAAAGCTGAAATCCAACTCCTCTTTCTGAAAAAGGCGGGCAAATAAATACCAGTCTTTTTTCTTCTATAAAAGGCTTTTCAAATCGGCAGATAAATAAACTTTTGTCTACGTTATTGATAATTGAATCTACGTTTTCTCCAAAAATTTTATCCAGGAAACCTGTTTTTCTCGGCCAGCCCACAATCACAATATCCGACATGATTTCTTTTGAAGTTCTCGCAATTCCACTCGCCGGATTATGATCTATTCTGGCAATGGTATTGATTTTTACTTCAGATGCTGAACCCTGAATAACAAACTTGTCAACCGCTTTTCTATATCTTAAAATGTTTTTTTCGGCCTGATCATTATTCGGAACAATTGTTAGCAAAGTAACGGGATTGGTCGATTTTTTGTCTTTTATTAAAAGTGCAAAATCCAGCAAACTCGCTGTTGCAGAAGTTTTTGCCAACGGAATCAAAATATGTTCTTCCAAAATTTTATCTCTGTTGGTATCTTCATGCGAAACTTCTTCCTCACAAATGGCAATTTTTTTAGCTGCTTTTTCAGTAGCAAAAGATGCCACAATACACGTTATCAGAATTAAAATAATAGTTCCGTTTAATATATTTTCATCTAAAATTTTCGCTTTAAAACCCACCAAAATTACAGCCAGAGTCGCTGCTGCGTGCGCACTGCTCAATCCGAAAATAAGCTGTCTTTCTGTCTTTGTGTATTTAAAAACAATTTGCGTAAAAAAGGCCGCAAACCATTTTCCAAAAATAGCCACCACACTCAGTGTTCCGGCAACAATTAAAGCTGTTGGCCCGCTCAAAATTACGCTGATGTCAACCAGCATTCCCACAGAAATCAGGAAAAAAGGAATAAACAATGAATTCCCAATAAACTCAATTCTGTTCATCAATGCAGATGAATGCGGAATTAACGGATTTAGCGCCAAACCGGCAACGAATGCACCAATAATAGGCTCTACTCCTGCTACTTCGGCCAAAAACGCGGCGAAGAAAACAACTGAAAGTACAAATATATAATGGGCGTGTTTTTCACTTTCTAATTTCTTGAAAAACCATTTTGCAATTCTCGGAATAACCAAAAACATAATGGCAGAGAAAATGGCCAGCGAAACGCCTAATTTTATCCAGAATGCCTGATTAAGATTTCCCTGAGCGCTTCCCATAATTACGGCAAGAATTATCAAAACCGCAGTATCTGTTAAAATTGTTCCTCCAACAGTTATGGCAACCGCCTGATTTTTTGAGATTCCCATTTTACTTACGATTGGATAGGCTACCAAAGTGTGCGTGGCAAACATACTTGCCGTTAAAAAACTGGCATTAAAATCGTATTGCAGTAAATAGTAACAAACAGGAAAACCAATGGATAAGGGAAAAATAAAAGTAAAAAATCCAAATAATAAACTCTTATTTTGATTGGCTTTAAACTCGTTCATATCGAGTTCAAGACCCGCGATAAACATAATATACAAAAGTCCGATGGTGGAGAATAAATCAACAGCCGAACTTTTAGCAAGAATATTAAGTCCGTGAGGACCAATGATTACACCAGAAATTATAAGTCCTATAATTCCGGGAATGTTTATTTTTTTTAGTAAAATTGGAGACAGCAGAATAATGAAAAGTATCAACGAAAAAATTAATACTGGATTGTTAAGCGGTAATTCGAATTCTTGTAATAAATGCTTGAAAAATTCTATCATAATGTAATTTTATCTTCTTTGTGGTATTTCAATTTTTTCGTAAAAAAAGGTTCCTAAAAATCGAAAAAACATATCAGAAGTTATTATTTACCCGATTGTTTAAAAGTTAAAAAACCGGATTTTTTAGTGATTGCTTCAGTACAAAAATACCTAAAAAAAGCGCCAACTTTTTACGAAAACCGCATATTAAGCAATTAAATTTATTTCATTGCCAAATTATTAAAATTTAATATTTTTTTTAACAAAACCGCAACATTAACAATTAAATATTCCCGATCGTTGCATTATTCAATTATCTTTGTCTTAATAAAAATTGAACAATGGAAGAATGTATCTCTGTTTTTGATATGCTTAAAATTGGTGTTGGCCCGTCTAGTTCCCATACATTAGGTCCCTGGCGCGCCGCAGAACGTTTTTTAAAAGAGTTAAAAGACGAATCTATTTTAGAACAAACTACCAGAGTGAGGGTCGATTTATACGGTTCGCTTTCCTTAACAGGAAAAGGCCACGCTACAGATTTGGCAGTTATGCTGGGTTTGAGCGGTCAGGATCCCGAATATATTCCTATTGAAGATATTGCAGGAGTCATCAAATCGATCGAAACCAAAAATGAAATCGTTTTGGGCAACCAGATTACGATTCCGTTTTACTTTCTTCAGGATATTGTTTTCAATAAAGACTTTCTTCCTTTCCATGCCAATGGCTTAAAATTTACGGCTTACAAAGCTGATAACTCTGAATATGAATCTACTTTTTATTCTATCGGAGGAGGTTTTGTGGTGAAAGAAGAACGAACCAATGCCAAAATAAAAGAAGAAATAAAATGTGCTTTTCCGTTCCCGATTCAAAATGCGGTTGAACTTTTAAATTATACGATTTCTGAAAACAAAATGATTTCGGAAATTGTTTATGAAAACGAAAAATCAATGCGTCCTGAAGCCGAAATTGATTCGGAATTAATGCGTATTTGGCACACAATGCTTGAATGCATGTACATTGGCTGTCATTCTGAAGGAATACTTCCGGGTGGATTAAACGTGCGCAGAAGAGCTTTTGATATGCATCAGAATTTAATTGGTTTATCAAATTATTCAGATCCGCAATCGTGGCTGGAAGAAATCAGAAAAACCGAAGTAAAATTTCGCCAAATCCTGAAATGGGTAAGTTGTTTTGCACTTGCCGTAAATGAAGTAAATGCTTCTCTGGGACGTGTGGTTACAGCACCAACCAACGGAAGCGCAGGCGTGATTCCGGCGGTTTTGATGTATTATTTAGTGATTGAAAATCACGATGCAGGCGAAAAAGAAATCAAACAATTTTTGATGGTTGCCGGAGAAATTGGAAGTATCTTTAAAAAAGGTGCTACTATTTCTGCAGCAATGGGTGGTTGTCAGGCCGAAATTGGCGTTTCGTCAGCGATGGCTGCTGCAGCACTTTGCGAGTTAATGGGCGGAACTCCTGCTCAGGTTTTAATGGCGGCCGAAATTGCCATGGAACATCATTTGGGCTTAACCTGCGACCCAATTGGCGGTTTAGTACAAATTCCGTGTATCGAAAGAAATACAATGGGCGCGATAAAAGCCATAAACGCTGCCGAATTGGCCTTAGAAACCGATTCTAAAAATGCCAAAGTTCCGTTAGACAAAGTTATCAATACAATGTGGCAAACGGCAAAAGACATGAACTCCAAATACAAGGAAACCTCTGAAGGCGGACTTGCAATTGCTGTAAACATGGCTGATTGTTAAAAGAGAAAGTTTGCCACGAATGACACTAATTTTCACGAATTAATTCTTAAACGATGCTTTGCGCATTTAAAAATTAGTGGAGATTCGTGCAATTCGTGGCAAACAAAAAATTTACTACATGAAAAAATACCACTTTATAGCAGCATTATTATTTTGCTCTATTTTATTACACGCCCAGGAACGTTATTTTCTAAATTCAGATACCCGATTGTATACTTCGACAAGTACTTCTGCCGAATTTTTAGGTTATTTTAAATATGGTGCCGAAGTTCAGTTATTATCTAAAAATGAAAATGGCTGGTACAAAGTAAAAGCCGATAATTCATCTGAAGGTTATGTTCCTGAAAAATTTGTGGGAACAAGATTAAACGCTGCCGACATTAAAACTGTTGATTACGAAAATCCGGTTTTGGCAGGCGGTGATCAATATTATGGCGGAAATCATCTTTTTGTTTTGGTAGCGGGTTTAAAAGCAAGGGCACTTCCGGATAAAACTTCAAAAATTAAAGAAATTTTGTTTACAGGAGATCCAGTTCCCGTAAATTATCTTCCCAAAAATCAAGAAGAATGGGTGAATATTGGTGGGAATTTTGATCCCGAATATGCAAAATTTACACTGAGAAAATTCATTGGCAAAAGACCTGATTTTAATACTTTAATCAAAGAATTCGACAAACTTAATCCTGATGCAATTGCTGAACGAAAAACTGTTGCCGAACGAATTGTAGAACTTGCCTGGAACAGCGATTACTCTAAACTAGCTCCGGCGTACCAAAGATATTCTGAGGTTGTTAAACAATTAAACGACCCTAAACTAATTGCCGATACAGAACTGAATATGGCTATTGCCAAAGGATTGGATAAACATAAATTACCGGAACAAATTATTGCTTTTACACAAAAAGCAGAATTTGTTTTGAAAGGGATTAAAACAAAATCTTTATTTCTTACTCAGAAAGAATTGGTTAAAACCTTTGGAAAACCTGCAAAAACAGCCAATATAGGCGATGAATGTGGTGTTTATTTAAGTGATTTGTTTTACTATTATCCGGATTTGGAAGTTTCTGTTGATGAAAAACAAAACAAAGCTGAAATTGTAAAGGTTTTTATCAATGAAAACAATAAAATGATTTTGAATACCAATTCGGTTTTAGATAATACATTAACTGAAAAAGCATTTATCGAAAAATACGGCACTTATATAACAGCTTCTATCAAAGTCCCACATTCCTACTCCTTACAATTTGAAGACAGCGAATTTAGAATAGAATTCAAAGACGGAAAGCTCTTTTTTATTGAAATATTCTTCTATTGCTGATTTCAATCTATAATTATTCAATACTTTTACATCTTCAAAAAAAATAAAAAACAAAATGTCAGTAGCAAAAAAAGATTATAAAAGAATCACTACAAAGTCGTTAATCGAAATGAAAAGCCATGGAGAGAAAATCTCTATGCTAACGGCTTACGATTATACAATGGCAAAAATCGTTGATACTGCCGGAGTCGATGTGATTTTGGTTGGAGATTCAGCTTCAAATGTTATGGCAGGTCATGAAACGACATTGCCAATTACTTTAGACCAAATGATTTACCATGCTTCGTCTGTAGTTCGTGCTATCGAAAGAGCTTTGGTTGTTGTTGATTTACCTTTTGGAAGTTACCAGTCTGACCCGAAAGAAGCTTTGCGTTCTGCCATCAGAATCATGAAAGAAAGCGGTGGTCACGCAGTAAAATTAGAAGGAGGAAAAGAAATTAAAGAATCGATCAAAAAAATATTAAACGCAGGAATTCCTGTTATGGGTCACTTGGGTTTAACTCCACAATCTATTTATAAATTCGGAACTTACAGTGTTCGTGCAAAAGAGGATGAAGAAGCAGAAAAACTAATAGAAGACGCTAAATTGCTTGAAAAAATTGGCTGTTTTGGTATTGTTCTCGAAAAAATTCCTGCTGATTTAGCCGAAAAAGTAGCTAAAAGTATTTCGATCCCGGTTATCGGAATTGGTGCCGGAGGCGGCGTTGATGGACAGGTTTTGGTTATTCACGATATGTTGGGAATGAACAACGAATTTAGTCCAAGATTTTTACGTCGTTACCTAAATCTTTACGAAGAAATGACAAAAGCAATAGGTCAATATGCTGCTGATGTAAAATCTAGTGATTTCCCTAATTCTAATGAACAATATTAATTTTTAAGTTCTAAGGTTCTAAGATGCTAAGGTTTCTTTTTTAGTTACAAAGATTCAAAGCGACAAAGGTTCAGAGTTTTTTTTTAGAAAACTGAATAAGCTGTGCTTTCTCTGTAATTTCATCAAAAGGCTTTAGCCGAATTCTTTCAATCTAAAATCTAAAACCAGAAATTTAAAATTTAAATTTTCCCATAAGTCTATAATGAAAATCGTTTCCAACAAAAGTAATCTCCAAATTCTGCACGAAGACAATCATATTATTGTGGTTAACAAACGCGTAGGCGATATTGTACAGGGTGATAAAACGGGAGATAAACCTTTATCTGATGTTGTAAAAGAATACATTAAAGACAAATACAATAAACCTGGCGACGTTTTTCTGGGTGTCATTCACCGTTTGGACCGACCTACAACCGGAATCGTGGTTTTTGCCAGAACCAGTAAAGCTTTAACGCGAATGAACGAATTGTTCAGCAATCGCGAAACGCAAAAAACCTATTGGGCAGTTGTCAAAAATAAACCTTTGGAAACAACTGCCAAATTGGTTCATTATCTTAAACGAAACGAAAAAAATAACACTTCAAAAGCACATTTAAAAGAAGTTCCCGATAGCAAAATCGCCAGTCTGGATTACACTGTTTTTAAGGAACTTCAAAATTATGTTGCGCTGGAAATTAATCTGCACACCGGCCGCCACCACCAGATTCGTGCACAATTGTCTGCAATTGGTTCGCCTATAAAAGGCGATTTAAAATATGGTTTTGACCGAAGTAATCCTGACGGTGGAATTCATCTTCATGCCAGAAAATTAGTTTTTGTACATCCTGTCTCTAAAGAAAATATTACGATTATTGCACCAACTCCCGATGAAACCATTTGGAATGCATTATGATTTTATGATTATTTTCTTATTTTTTTAATTTTTATCGATTAACTTGCATAGGCAAAAAAACAAGCTGATCGTAAAATGGACTATAAAAATGATATCGGATACCGAAAAGAAACGCTCAAAAAATTATTATATAACATTCAGAAAAGCGAAGATTTAATTGTAAAAGCTTTATATGATGATTTTAAAAAGCCCGAATTTGAAGCTGTTTTAACAGAGACTAATTATGTCATTTCGGAACTAAAAGACACGATCAAAAACATTCATAAATGGGCAAAACCAAAACGTGTTTTTCCTTCCCTCCTCAACTTTCCTTCAACCGATTATATTTATAAAGAACCTTACGGAAAAGTGTTGGTAATTGCACCGTGGAATTATCCTTTTCAACTAGCATTATGCCCTTTGATTGCTGCTGTTGCAGCGGGAAACAGAGTGATTTTAAAACCTTCTGAACTTACTCCCAGCACATCTTCGGTAATTGCAAAAATCATCCAAAAAACATTTCATGTAAAACATGTCGATGTCGTTCAGGGCGGAGTTGAAGCGGCAAACAGCTTATTAGCAAAACGCTGGGATTATATTTTCTTTACAGGAAGTGCCGCTGTTGGAAAAATCGTTGCCAAAGCTGCTGCAGAAAACCTTACGCCGGTTACACTTGAATTGGGTGGAAAAAACCCGTGTATTATTGATGAAACTGCCGATCTAAAATTGGCTGCAAAAAGAATTGTCTGGGGAAAATTTATTAATGCCGGTCAAACTTGCATTGCACCGGATTATATTTTGATTCAAAAAAATATGAAAATCAATTTCATCACCTTTATGATGGAAGAAATTATAAAAGCATATGGTAAAAAAATGGAAAAATCGCCGGATTTTGCCCGAATTATAAATACAAAAAACTGGCTGCGACTGGCCAATATGCTTAAATCTGAAAAAGTAATTTTTGGAGGAGAAACAGACGCTAATAAACTTTATATCTCGCCAACAATTATTGAAGAACCAGCTTTGGAAAGTCCTGTTATGAAAGAAGAAATTTTTGGTCCTATTTTACCTATTCTAACTTACGAAACCGAAACCGAAATTAAAAATGTTGTAAGCCGTTATGAGAAACCTCTTGCATTTTACATTTTTAGCGAAAATAAATCATTTACAAAAAAATTAATTGCAACTTATTCTTTTGGAGGCGGTTGCATCAACGATACAGTTGTTCACTTTTCTAATAAGAGATTGCCTTTTGGCGGTGTTGGCCATAGCGGGATTGGTGCTTATCATGGTCAATTGAGTTTTGACATTTTTACACATCACAAAGGAGTAGTCAAAAAAGGCAATTGGATCGATTTACCTATGCGTTATGCACCTTACAAAGATAAACTGGCTTCCATCAAACGCTTATTAGACTGGATATAAAGGCTAAAACAATTTCGCACTATTTTGTAGATTTTCGTACGGATTTGATTAAAAATATTATATTTACGTTTCAATAATTAAATACCACAGAATATAAAACAATTCTACTTAAAAAAATGAAATCTACACTTGATCAAATTGAAGACATTAAAAACAATGGCTATTTCTTAGACTTTTCTACTGTTTTTAACCATGCTTTCGAAAACTATAAAAAAATAGCGCTTTATGCAGGATTAATACTTTTGGTATTTTCAATTTTAGCATTTTTTCTTGGCGGAGGGCTTTTAGTTTCTTTGTATGGAGTTCAGCATTTTAATGAAGAATTCTTAAAAAACCTTCAAAACGAGCAAACATCAACTTCTGTATTAGCAATTTACAGTGTAGTAATTGCTTTTGTTGCAGCACTTTTTAGTCCGTTCACTGCTGGTTTTTTAAAAATGGCATATTGTGCAGACAGAGACGAAGAATTTAAATTTTCTACCGTTTTTACCTATTATACATCACGACATTTTGCACAGCTTTTTATTGCAACATTATTAATTTCACTACTAAGTGGTTTAGTTTCTGTTCTTTTTAATATGGCAGGAATTATTCTTGTTGATACTTTAATTGCATTGGCAATCACGATATTTACATCCTTAACAATACCGCTTATTATTTTTGGAGATTTGAATGCAATGGATGCCATAAAATCAAGCATTATTATAGTAAGCAAACAGCCTCTTGTCGTTTTTCTTCTGCTTTTTGTAGGCGGTCTGGCTTCAGCCGTAGGTTTTGTTGCCTGCTGTATTGGTATTGTATTTACTATTCCTATTACTTATTCGGTAAAATACGCTTTATATAGCGCTATATTAAATATAAAAGAAGAGAATTCAATTGATTCAATTGGATCTGATTCAGAATAAAAACTGAAGATTCTGAGAACAAAAAGAGCCTAACCTACTCTTTCAGAAAATTCTAAATTGCTATTACTAAACCAAAAACATACCCCGAATACTATGGTAGAAAACTATAGTTTTTTTAACTCATCGATTTTAGGAATCGCCAATTTTGGTGATGCCTTAAAATCGATTATGACAAATTGGTTTGTTTTTAAATCAGATATTATTTTCTACAACAATCCCAAACTCATCGTTTTGGGGCTGTCATTATTCGGTTTTATAGGTTTATTGATTTATCAGTTTTTTAGAATTAAAGCCAAAATTGGCTACTTCATCGAAAAAAAATTAGAAAGCGAAACAGCACATCGGGAATATCAATTGTATGCTTTATTCTTTGGTATTGCAACTATCGTAATTGAAATTATCAATGAAATATTCAAGATTCGGCCACGAAGTTTATTAGTTTTTAATATAATTATCGGGTTTTCAGTTTTACTGCTTTATTTAATTACAGATAAAATAAAATTTCTACGGGACCGGACCCAGAAAATTTTCATTATTTCCTTCTTAATTTACCTTGCTTACGTTGCCCGTAACATTATATATCTGCAAAATGATGTTATCCCCATTATTACTTTTTTACTTTCATTTTTCTTCTCCTACAGTATTTTAAAACCCATAAAAATTTATTGGACTTTCGTTTCAATCGTATTTTTATACCTGATTATAACCTTAGTTTTCCATGTAATTCCATTAAAATCATCTATTTTACTCATCAATTTTTGTATTATAATTTTCATTCTAAATCACGTAAATTATGCCGTTTTACTAAACAACAGAGATAATTTCAGGTTTACAAACGAAATCGTTCATAAAGGAAATTCATTAACGATTGCTACAAATAAAAAAGGCGAAGTATTATTTAGCAGCGAAACCATAACAACAATTTTAGGATATTCTCCAGACGAAGTAATGGCAATGGAATTTTGGAAATTAACTGAAGATCCGGAATTTATCAGAGAAAATTATCATAAAACTTATATTGATAATAAACTCTATATTCGAAAACTAAAAAGTAAAAACGGCGAATTCAAATACATTCAATGGAAAGATAAAAAATTTTCTAATGATTTAATTATCAGCATTGGACAAGACGTTACGGAGCAAATTATAGTTCAGGATCAATACAAAAACCTGATTCAGACCGCGACCGATATTATTTTTGAAATCAATGTTGACGGTTATTTTACTTTTATCAATGAATTTGGATATTCTATTTTGGGTTATTCCGAAGAAGAAGTGATTTCGCATCATTATTCCAATTTTATTCATGAAGATTACATCAAAAATGCCGTTGATTTCTATGAAAATTTAGAACAAAATGAACTTAATTATCCCACCATTGAAATTCCGGTTATAAAGAAAAACGGCGAGGAATTATGGATTTCACAAAAGGTTATTATTCGCAAAAATGATTTGGGCGAAACAAATGGCTACGCCGGTATTGCAAGGGATATTACGGAGATAAAAAACATCGAAAACGAGAAAAAAAGACGTCTAGAGAAAATTGAAGCCTACAATAATTCGACCAAAAAATTATCGACTACAGATTTTCGCGGTTACAGCGATTTGCAAACCGTAATTGATTTTATTATTCAGGAAGCGGCAACAGTTTCTAAAACAAACAGAGTTAGTTTTTGGAAATATTCCAACGACACCATAACATGCCGAAATTTATTTAGTTGGGACAATCAAAGTTTGAGCGATAAAAACATTCTTGATAAAGAATCTTATCCAATCTATTTTGAAACTTTAAAAAGCAAAGCCATTATCAACGCTTCTGATGTATTTAACAAATTGGAAACATCTGAATTTCAACAAGTTTATTTCATCAAAAACAAAATAAAATCAATGCTCGATGTTCCGATTTTTTTAAACGGACAACTGGCAGGAGTTGCCTGTTTTGAAAGTACCGGGAAAAAAAGAGAATGGGACAATGAAGACATTAATTATGCGAGAACAATTTCGGATGTAATTTCACTCGCAATTTCTTCTCAAATGAGGCTTAAGGCAGAGAAAAAACTGGAACTTAAAAGTGAATTACTATCGGCTTTGGCACTTTGTACAGAGAAGTTTTTATTGAGCAAAAGCCCACAAAAAATGTTTCAGGAGACTTATGAAATTATTGGAAAGGCATCAAAAGTAGATCACATTTTTTATTACGAAAAAAATTTTGAAACCAATACCATTAGCCAAAAATACAAATGGACACGAGAAGGAATTGAACGTCAAATAACGAAACTGCAAAATTTTACCGAAGACAATTTAAAGGAAATTATCTGGCACTCTCAAAATAAAAAAGTTTTAAGCACCTTAACCCGCAATCTGGAAGATACCTACTTTAAAAATTTACTCGTTACGAATGATATTAAATCGATATTGATTTTGCCTTTGTATGCCAATAATAACTTTTCGGGTTTTATTGGTTTTGATGATTGTACGCGGGAAAGAAAATGGTCTGATGATGAAATTTATATCTTTCAGACACTTGCCAATAATATTTCATCGGCGTTAGACCGAAATAGAAATCAGGCCAAAATCAAGGAAAGTGAAGACGCCATAAAAGCAAAAGAACTGGCGGAAGCGGCGAATAAATCTAAATCGGATTTCCTGGCCAATATGTCGCACGAAATACGAACTCCGTTAAATGGAATTATTGGTTTTACACATTTGCTTATGAAAACGAATCTTGAAGAAATTCAGGAAAAGTACATGACAACCATCAATCAATCAGCGCATTCATTACTTGAAATCATCAATGATATTCTTGATTTTTCTAAAATTGAAGCCGGAAAACTGGAGCTTTTTATTGATTTATACGACATTCAAAAAATACTGGGACAAATATTTGACTTAATTATTTTTGAATCTAACCAAAAAAATCTTGATCTCGAATTAAATGTCGATCCCAATGTTCCAAAATATATCTGGACAGATATTGTGCGATTGAAACAAATTTTGATCAATCTTTTGTCTAATGCCATAAAATTTACCAACGAAGGATCTATAAAACTAAACGTTTCGGTAATCGAAAAAAAATCAGAAGAAAATTATATTCTTCGTTTTTCAGTTGTTGATACCGGAATTGGAATATTAGAGCAAAATCAGAAGAAAATTTTCAAGGCTTTTTCACAAGAAGATAGTTCTACAACGAGAAAATTTGGAGGAACAGGTTTGGGACTTACAATCTCGAATCAATTACTGGCTTTAATGGAAAGCCGTTTGCAGCTTGAAAGCAGAATCAACAAAGGAAGTAATTTTTATTTTGATTTGAATTTGAACATTAGTCATAAAAGTATCAACGAAAAATACAAGGAAATCCTAAAAAACAGAAATCCTGATTATGCATTGAACTATTATCCTAATCAAAAAAAACTGAATATTTTGATTGTTGAAGATAATAAAGTAAACATGCTCCTTTTAAAAACAATTGTAAAAAACCTCAACTTAAATACTATTATTTTTGAATGCGAAAATGGCTATGAAGCTGTAAATCAAATTGAAAACATTAACCCTGATTTAGTTTTTATGGATATTCAGATGCCAATCATGAATGGTTATGAAGCCACAAAAGCAATTAGAAATACTTTAAGCGGAAAAAATATTCCTATAATTGCTGTTACGGCAGGCGCCGAGAAAGATGAGCGAAACAAATGTATTTCGGCCGGAATGAACGATTATATTTCAAAACCAATCATCCGCGGAACTGTGGAAGAAGCTTTATCTAAATGGATAAAATAATAAAGTAAATCATTTTAATAGAACATATTTTACAAAAAAATATATAAATTCGTACAACAAAATTTATAAATAACTTTTAATATAACAAATATGAAATGGCTAGGCAGAAGACAAAGTGATAACGTAGAGGACAGAAGAGGACTTTCTGGAGGAAAAGTAGCCGTTGGTGGTGGAGTTATTGGTATCATCATTTTGTTGTTAAATGTTTTTGGAGGTGAAACTGGCCAAACTATTGGAAATGTCTTAGAGCAAGTCCAAGGCGGCCAACAGCAAACTGAAGCTGCTGCACCATTAAGCAAGGAAGATGAGGAAATGGGTAACTTTGTGAGGGTAATTCTGGCTGATAACGAAGATATCTGGAGTAAAATATTTCAAGAAAACGGAATGACTTATAAAAACCCAAAATTGGTGCTTTTTAGAGGTTCTGTTCAAACGGCTTGCGGCGGAGCTTCATCGGCGTCGGGACCATTTTATTGTCCAGGAGATCAAAAAGTATATATGGATTTAGGTTTCTTTGAGGAGCTTAAAACAAAATTTGGTGCCAAAGGTGGCGACTTTGCAATTGCGTATGTTATAGCGCACGAAATTGGGCATCACGTGCAAACCTTATTAGGAACCTCGGCTAAAATGCATCAGGAACAAGAAGGAAAAAGCGAAGCAGAAGCCAATAAACTTTCGGTTGCATTAGAATTGCAGGCAGATTTCTACGCCGGAGTATGGACACACTACAATCAGAAAAATTTAGATACTGATGATATCGACGAAGCTTTAAGTGCTGCAAACGCTGTTGGCGATGACGCCATTCAAAGCAAAATGAGCGGTCAGGTTGTTCCGGACTCCTTTACTCACGGAACATCAGAGCAAAGAATGTATTGGTTTAAAAAAGGTTTTAAAACCGGCGATATCAAACAAGGAACTACTTTTGAAGAAATTCGATAATACAACAAGCCAAATATAACAAACCGACTAAAAGCATGATTTAAACGTCATGCTTTTTTTGTTTTTTTGAACCATATAAGTGATATAAGTTCATTTAAAAGAAATCTTGATAGTCTTTTGTTTATTCTTACTGCTAGCCCGTTTTGTGATTTCCGCGAAGGATAAATCTCCGCAAGTAGCTCGACAAAGATTGTCGATTTTGTTTGTAGAGTTTATCGCAAAGATTTCTCCTGCGTTGAAATGACAAACAGTATATCAATAGTTACTTTAAAAAAAATACTTAGTTCCTTGTATCTTCGTGGCAAAAAACACAACCGTAAGAAAATATATCTAAAAATAATCATTCCTTAACTCAGCGTATTCATAAAAGTAGTAGATTTGTTACAATAACAAAATTAAGCTTCTCATAATCAATTTATTGAAAAGTCTATTTTGAAGTATTTTCAACCAAACCTAAAAACTATTTTTATGAAAAAATTGTACTCTTTCTTATTACTATTACTTTTTACAGTCAGTTTTGCGCAGATTCCGAGTGGCTATTACAACACTGCAACGGGAACAGGTTATACTTTAAAAACACAATTATACAACATTATTAAAGGTCATACCGACAACGGCTATGCAGGTTTGTATACGACGTATCAAACTTCTGACGTTGATAATTTTTACGAAAATGACGGAACAGTTCTGGACATGTATTCTGAAAATCCATCAGGAACAGATCTTTATAATTATTCAACCGGAACAACGCAACGCTGCGGGAGTTATTCTGTAGAAGGTGATTGTTACAACAGAGAACATATTATTCCGCAATCGGTTTTTAATGAGTCATCGCCAATGGTTTCCGATGCGCATTTTATTACGCCAACGGATGGAAAAGTAAACGGAATGCGTTCCAATTATCCGCACGGCACTGTAAGTTCTGCAACCTATACGTCTCAAAACGGAAGCAAATTAGGATCAAGTTCTGTTTCGGGATATTCGGGAACTGTTTTTGAACCTGTAAATGCTTTTAAAGGCGATATTGCGCGAATGTATTTTTATTTTGCAACACGTTATGAAAATACGGTTTCAGGATATTCTTTTCCAATGTTTGACGGTTCTGCTAATAAAGTATTTACAACAGCTTTCTTAAATGTTCTTTTGGCGTGGCATGCACAAGATCCTGTAAGTGCGAGAGAAATTGCGAGAAATAATGCTATTTACGGACGTCAAAATAATAGAAATCCATATATCGATCATCCGGAATATGTGAATCAAATTTGGGGCGGAACTTCTTCAACAGATTCTCAGGCGCCAACTGCTCCAACGAGTCTGGCTTCGACATCAAAAACTTCAACATCAATTACACTTGCGTGGAATGCTTCGACAGATAATGTAGCCGTTACAGGTTATGATGTTTATGCCAACAGCGTTTTCAAAACAACAGTTTCCGGACTATCTGCAACGATAACGGGTTTAACGGCTTCGACAAATTATTCTATTTATGTAAAAGCAAGAGATGCGGCCGGAAATACTTCTGCATCAAGCAGTACAATTGCCGTAACAACTAACAGCAGCGGAACCGGCGGAACGGCAACAGATTTACTTTTCTCTGAATACATAGAAGGATCCGGAAATAACAAAGCACTGGAAATTGCTAATAATACAGGAAGTTCTGTGAGCTTATCGGCCTATACAATTAAAAAACAAACCAATGGCGCAGGTTCGTGGAGTACTGGCTTGGCTTTAAGCGGAACTTTAACCACAGGAAGTAAATTCGTGATTGTAAACAGTTCCATTTCTTCGACTTGTTACTCGACTAGTGCCGCGAATATTTCAACATCGGGAACAGAATTAATGTTTAATGGAAATGATGCTGTAGGCTTATTCAAAAATGACGTTTTAATTGACATTATTGGAACTTTTAGCGGCGGAACGGCAAACTTTGCTATTGATGTTACTTTAAGAAGAAAATCGACCGTAACTTCTCCTTCAACCACTTTCAATTTAAATTCGCAATGGGATTCGTACACCACAGATACTTGTAATAATCTGGCAAGCAAAATTGCAATTCCAAACGACGAAAAAATTGTTGATTCTGACGAAATTGTAATTTATCCAAATCCTTCTGATGGAAACTTTTATGTTGGTTTTGATAATTTAGATACGACTTATTCCATTGAAATTATTTCGTTTACGGGACAAAAAGTTTTGGAAAAACAAAATACTACTGATGCTGCAATTTCGGTAAGTAATCTTTCAAAAGGCATTTATATTGTACAAATCATTACCGATTCGAAAACAATAATTAAAAAGATTGTAATCAATTAATTTTTTCACCATATAAATGATATAAGAAATTGAAGCTGCGGGTTTATTTGCTCGCGAAGTCGCAAAGTTTTATTTAGTCATTTATTTTAAGATTTTATGAATTGCCTCCAGCTTTAGCTGGAAGTTTAGAGATAAATTATAAAAGGCTTTAGCCAAACTAGACTGGTTTGGCTAAAGCCTTTTCTTTGAATTATTTTTTCATCCAGCTAAAGCTGGACGCTATCCAATTTTAAATATTAGTCTTTGCCGAGGTTAAAATTAAAATTTATTTTTTGCCACAGATTATGAGATTAAAATGATTTTTTTTATTTTATGTCATCTCGACGGAGGAGAGATCACACAAGGAACTCTACAAAGATTGTCGATTCAGTTTGCGGAGTTTCTAGAGTGATCTCTCCTCTGTCGAGATGACAAACACTACGATTAACTTTGTGTCTTTACGAGATTAAAAGCCTAAATTAATTTTTCACGCAGATTTGGCAGATTTAGCAGATAAAGAAACTGAATAAAAATTTACGCAGATTTATAATCAATTTAATCTGCTCAATCTGCCAAATCTGCGTGAAACAAAAAAACTTTCCGCCTTCGCTCCTTTGTGGCAAAAATTCCAATCCATTTAAATCTGCTCAATCTGCCAAATCTGCGTGAAACAAAAAAAACTTTGTGCCTTCGTGCCTTCGTGGCAAAAACTTTAAAAGAGTTTGTTTTCAAATTTGCGCTTGCTATTTATTTAAACTAAATTTGCACCTTCAATACAACAAACTACACATCACAATGATCCATTTCTTTGAAAACCAAAGCAAAACTGTTTTTGCCGTACAAACGCAAAACGAAATTTCGGCTCAAGACATTTCAAAATTAAACTGGCTTTTTGCCAACTCCAATAAGATCGAGAAATCCGCACTGTCGGATTTTTTTGTTGGTCCACGTGCCACAATGATCACACCCTGGAGCACAAATGCTGTAGAAATTACTCAGAATATGGGTATTCCGGGCATCATCAGAATTGAAGAATTTTTTCCGGCAACGGAAGATTTTACTGATTTTGATCCGATGCTTTATCAAAAATTCAATCAATTAGATCAGGAGATTTTCACGATCAATGTTCAGCCGGAACCCATTCTGGAGATCGATGATATTGCGGCTTACAACAAAGTTGAAGGTTTGGCTTTAAGCCAGGAAGAAGTTGACTATTTAGATAATCTTGCTGTAAAAATTGGAAGAAAACTTACTGATTCTGAAATCTTTGCTTTCTCTCAGGCAAATTCAGAACACTGCCGTCACAAAATTTTCAACGGAACTTTTGTAATTGATGGCGAAGAAAAAGAAACTTCTCTTTTCAAATTAATCAAAAAAACATCACAGGAAAATCCTAACGATATAGTATCTGCTTACAAAGACAATGTTGCTTTTGTAAAAGGACCAAAAGTGCAGCAGTTTGCACCAAAAACAGCTGACAAACCAGACTTTTATGAAGTAAAAGAATTTGATTCTGTTATTTCATTAAAAGCAGAAACACACAATTTCCCAACAACAGTTGAGCCTTTTAACGGAGCTGCAACAGGTTCTGGAGGAGAAATTCGTGACCGTTTAGCCGGAGGACAAGGTTCTTTACCTCTTGCCGGAACTGCAGTATACATGACTTCATATTCTCGCTTGAACGATGGCAGAAAATGGGAAAATGCTGTTGAAGAAAGAAAATGGCTGTACCAAACACCAATGGATATTTTGATCAAAGCTTCGAACGGAGCTTCTGATTTTGGAAATAAATTCGGTCAACCGTTAATTACAGGTTCTGTTTTAACTTTCGAACATGAAGAAAATAACCGTAAAATTGGTTACGATAAAGTAATCATGCAGGCGGGTGGAATTGGTTACGGAAAACTGGATCAATCTATTAAAAAGAAACCACAAGAAGGCGATAAAATCGTAATTCTGGGTGGAGAAAATTATAGAATCGGAATGGGTGGAGCTGCGGTTTCTTCTGCAGATACCGGAGCTTTTGGTTCAGGAATCGAATTAAATGCAATTCAGCGTTCAAATCCTGAAATGCAAAAACGTGCTGCAAATGCCATTCGTGGTTTTGTAGAGAGCGATCATAACCCAATTGTTTCTATTCACGATCACGGTGCGGGCGGACACCTAAACTGTCTTTCTGAATTAGTGGAAGAAACGGGAGGTTTAATCGATTTGGATAAATTGCCGGTTGGTGACCCAACACTTTCTGCAAAAGAAATTATTGGTAACGAATCTCAGGAAAGAATGGGATTGGTTATTGGTCAAAAAGATATTGATGCATTGCAAAGAATTGCCGACAGAGAGCGTTCGCCAATGTATCAGGTTGGAGACGTAACGGGAGATCACCGTTTTACTTTCGAATCAAAATCAAATGGTTCAAAACCGATGGATTATGCTTTGGAAGATTTCTTTGGAAGTTCTCCAAAAACGGTTATGACAGATAAAACTATCGACAGAAAATATGCTGATGTCACTTACGACGGCGCTAATTTCGAAAGCTATTTAAAAGATGTTTTACGTCTGGAAGCTGTTGCTTCAAAAGACTGGTTAACGAATAAAGTTGACCGTTGTGTGGGCGGAAAAGTAGCCAAACAACAATGCGCAGGACCTTTGCAATTGCCTTTGAATAATGTTGGAGTTATGGCTCTGGATTATTTAGGTAAAGAAGGAATCGCAACTTCTATTGGCCACGCTCCTATTGCCGCTTTGATTGATCCTGTTGCGGGAAGCAGAAATGCTATTGCAGAATCATTATCAAACATTATCTGGGCGCCAATAAAAGATGGTTTGAAAGGTATTTCATTATCTGCCAACTGGATGTGGGCTTGTAAAAACGAAGGTGAAGATGCTCGTTTGTACGCTGCTGTTGAAGGCTGTTCTGAATTTGCAATTGAATTGGGAATCAATATTCCGACAGGAAAAGATTCACTTTCAATGAAACAAAAATATCCAAATGATGAAGTAATTGCGCCGGGAACGGTAATTATTTCTGCCGGAGGAAACTGTACCGATATTAGAAAAGTGGTTGAGCCTGTTTTACAAAAAGACGGAGATTCAATTTATTATATCAATTTGTCTCAGGATGATTTCAAACTAGGAGGTTCTTCTTTTGCACAAATCAGAAACACCATCGGGAAAGAAACTTCTACTATAAAATACGCTTCTTTCTTTAAAAACGCTTTTAACACGATTCAGGAATTAATCGGCGAAAGCCAAATTTTAGCAGGTCACGATATCGGAAGTGGTGGTTTGATTACTACTTTATTAGAATTGTGTTTTGCTGATGTGAATTTGGGTGCAAAAATTGATTTTAGTGCTTTCGCAGAAAAAGACCTATTGAAAATTCTTTTTGCTGAAAATATCGGAATTGTTTTCCAGGCTAAATCTGATGCAACTGTTGAAGCTAAATTAAACGCTAACAATATTGAGTTCTTCAAATTAGGAAAAGCGACAACTACAGAGACTTTAGACCTTGGACTTTGGACTTTAGACATAAAAAATTACAGAGATATCTGGTTTGAAACTTCTTATTTATTAGATCAAAAACAATCTAAAAACGGAACTGCAAAAGCACGTTTTGACAACTATAAAAATCAGGCTTTAAATTATACTTTCCCGACTCATTTTACTGGAAAAGCGCCTGTAATTGATGCTTCAAAACCAAGACCAAAAGCGGCTATTATTCGTGAAAAAGGAAGTAATTCTGAGCGTGAAATGGCAAATGCAATGTACTTGGCTGGATTTGATGTAAAAGATGTTCACATGACCGATTTAATTTCTGGTCGTGAAAATCTTGAAGATATTCAGTTTATTGGTGCTGTTGGAGGATTCTCTAACTCAGATGTTTTAGGTTCTGCTAAAGGTTGGGCCGGAGCATTTTTATATAACGAAAAAGCAAAAACAGCATTGGATAATTTCTTTAAAAGAGAAGATACTTTATCTGTCGGAATTTGTAACGGTTGTCAGTTGTTTATGGAATTGGAAGTAATTAATCCGGAGCATGAAGTTCACGGAAAAATGCTTCATAACGATAGTAACAAACACGAAAGTATTTTTACTTCTGTGAAAATTCAGGAAAACAATTCGGTTATGTTATCAACATTGGCCGGAACTACTTTGGGAGTTTGGGTTTCTCACGGAGAAGGAAAGTTCAATTTACCAATGGGTGAAGAAAACTACAACATTGTTTCTAAATACGCTTACGAAGGATATCCTGCAAACCCAAATGGTTCTCATTACGACGTAGCCATGATGTGCGATAAAACCGGAAGACATTTGGTTACAATGCCTCATATTGAGCGTTCGACTTTTCAATGGAACTGGGCGCATTATCCAAAAGACAGAAATGACGAGTTTACGCCTTGGCACGAAGCTTTTATCAACGCCAGAAAATGGATTGAGAAAAACTAATATATTACTAAAAACGCTCGAATTTATCGGGCGTTTTTTTTTGCCACAAATTTCACGAATTAGCACGAATTAAATTAGTGGAAATTAGTGTAATTAGTGGCGAAAAAAACATAAAATGCCCCAGCACTATCCCTAATAGCTGAGGCATTTTTATTTAAAACCTTTTGGTGCCGAAGCAACTCCTGTTACAACATTTGATACATTTAAAGCAAACAACCCCGAAGCCGTCGTATCTTGTTCCCCAAAAAAAGATTCTCCACGATTGTATTGCTAAACAATACATCTCTTGCCCTCCGACCAACAAGCCTGAGTCAATCGCTGCAACGGTCCACCAAGGTTCTGCATCTGGTGGCGGCGTCTTTTTTTAATAAAACGCCTCCACAAATTTGAGTATTAGTTCCACACTTACTCATTTTATATAAAAAGCAGTTTCAATATTTAAGAATAATGTCTGTTTATTTTACGCTTCTGTTTAATAATTTTAGCGAGGTAAAACTACTATTTACCTCAAAGAATTAATAAGGGAATTTCCCTTTTCTTATAGGGGAAAATTCCCCTTTTTCATTTCTTCGAAAAAACAGTTCTGAGATTTCATAAACTGCATAATTCAGAAAAATCAGAAGAATATCAGTTACTTATTCAATAAAAACCTTCTGAAAATAAAAAGTTTAAAAAAACGCATTCATATTTATTTCCGATTTCTTTTTCTATTGAAATTTGAACTATATTCGCCAAAAAGTTCCTGCCACGAAAACTTTTTTAACCCAAAAACATTAAAACCTACATACAATGAAAATCCTAAGAATACTTCTTATTGCATTATTTTTTATTGCGACAAAATCTCATTCCCAAGTTCACGTAGATGCAATTAATTACAAAAATCATGAACGTTATATAACAACTACACTTAATTATCCGGTTCCGGGAACGTATTTGCCAATAGGCCAAAAAGCGCCAAGTACGGTTTTAAACCCTGATGGAACGGGCGTTATCCAGAATGCAGATTTAAGTAAAAGTAAAATTAACTGGGGAATTGAATGTACCGATGAAGGTACGCCGATTTTTAAAGAAGGATTTAATAGTGCCTCTTATACTTTTTGGTACAGAATTACAGACAGCGAAGAGTGGAATTACACGCAGCTTTCTATACATTTCCTTAAGAAAAGAATGTTCCTGATGGGAGAAAGAGTAAAAGAATATGAAGATTATAACGTACAATAGTTATTGATTAATTTAAATATTTCTTTGTTTTTTCTAAATTTTGCTACAAAAAAGAAAACGTTTTCGTTGATTTTCAATAGTACCTATAATTTTTCCCATAAAATTTGATAAAAATAAAAATTGTACCTTATTTTTATTTAATTTGCAGTAAAATTCAATATATTAAACATGGTTTCAATCACACGCCTTTTTGATTTTCCTTATTATCAACAAGAGACTTATAACCTTCCGGTTGCTTTGGCAACTAAAAAAAACGGGGTTTGGGAAAAAACATCCACTCAGGAATATATTGCAAAAGCTAATGCTGTTTCGAGAGCATTATTGCGCATGGGTGTTCAAAAAGATGACAAAATTGCTTTAATTACTTCTAATAATCGTACGGAATGGAATATCATGGATATTGGTATTTTACAAACGGGAGCACAAAATGTTCCTATTTACCCAACAATTGCCGAAGAAGATTACGAATATATATTAAACCATAGCGGCAGTATTTACTGTTTTGTTTCGGATACCGAAGTATTGCAAAAAGTAAATGCCATAAAAGCGAATGTACCTACTTTAAAAGAAGTATTTACATTTGATGAAATTGCAGGCGCCAAACATTGGTCTGAATTATTGACTTTAGGAGCAGACGAAAGCAATCAGGCTGAAGTTGAGGCTTTGAAAGACAGCATTAAAACAGATGATTTAGCCACAATAATCTACACATCCGGAACTACAGGAAAACCGAAAGGAGTTATGTTGTCGCACAAAAATATTGTGTCGAATGTTTTAGACAGTGCGCCAAGAATTCCGTTTGATGCAGGAAAAAGCACCGCTTTGAGCTTCCTGCCTATTTGCCATATTTTTGAAAGAATGATTTTGTACATCTATCAATATTATGGAGTTTCGGTTTATTTTGGTGAATCGATTGATAAAATTAGTGATAATTTAAAAGAAGTGCAACCAACTGTAATTACAGCTGTACCAAGACTTCTGGAAAAAGTTTACGATAAAATTTATGCCAAAGGCGGTGAATTAACCGGTATTAAGAAAAAACTATTTTTCTGGGCTATAGATTTAGGTTTAAAATACGAACCATACGGAGCCAATGGTTTCTGGTATGAATTTCAGTTAAAAATTGCGCGTAAACTTATTTTCAGTAAATGGAAAGAAGGTTTGGGTGGAAAATTAGATTTAATGGTTTCCGGAAGTGCTGCATTACAGCCACGTCTAACAAGAGTTTTTGCTGCTGCAGAAATTCCAGTTATGGAAGGTTATGGTTTATCTGAAACATCGCCGGTAATCGCTGTAAACGATCAGAGAAACAAAGGTTTCAAAATTGGAACTGTTGGAAAAATCATTCGCAACGTTGAAATAAAAATTGCTCAGGACGGTGAAATTCTTTGCAAAGGACCAAACGTAATGTTAGGTTATTTTAAAGATCCTGAAAAAACTGCCGAAGCTTTGCAAGACGGTTATTTTCACACGGGAGATATCGGAGAAATTGACAAAGAAGGTTTCCTTAAAATTACCGATCGTAAGAAAGAGATGTTCAAAACTTCGGGTGGAAAATACATTGCACCTCAGCTTATTGAAAACGCGATGAAACAATCTCGTTTTATTGAGCAGATTATGGTAATTGGCGAAGGCGAAAAAATGCCTGCAGCTTTTATTCAGCCCAATTTTGAATTCGTAAAAGAATGGGCAAAATTGCATAATGTAACTTTAGGAAGTTCTAACGAAGAAGTCATTAACAACGAACAAGTTAAAAAACGCATCGACGCTGAAATCGAAGAAATCAACAAAAAATTCGGACACTGGGAACAAATCAAACGTTTTGAACTTACTCCGGATGTTTGGTCTATCGACGGCGGACAACTGACTCCTACTTTAAAACTGAAGCGTAAAATTATCAAAGAAATCTACAAAGATCTTTACGCTAAAATATACGGTCAAAATTAAATAAATCAAGATAATACAAACCAACGGAAAACGGCTGTCGATTGACAGCCGTTTTTTATTTCACGAAGATTTCCTTCAATTGTCCGATCACGTTTCCACCGCCAGAAATTGTGATTTCTCCAATTTTATCGGCGATTTTCTCCACGTATTCCATCTCTTTCAACTTCCACAACATTTCGTTTTCTTCCATCAGCTTTGCTGTATTTAGTAAACTTCTTGTTGCGGCGGTTTCTTCTCTTCTCATAATACTGTTGGCCTGCGCTTTTTTCTCGGCAACCAAAACCTGATTCATGATTTCTTTCATATCGCCAGGCAAGATTACATCACGAATTCCGGCATCAGAAATAACCAAACCTAAGTCAATTATTTTAGCTGTTACTTCAGCTAAAATCGCCTCAGCAATTGAGTCTTTTTTGGCCAGCAATTCATCCAAAGTCAATCCTCCAACAAAAGCTCTTAAAGCCAATTGCATGGCTACATACAATTGTTTATCAAAGTCTTTGTTATCGACCAGCGCTTTCATGATATCAACAACCTGGTATCTCACAAAAAAGTTGATTCTTAATCCTGCTTTATCTTTGGTCAACAATTCCTGACCTGAAATTTCTACTTGTTGCTGTCTCGCATCAACCGTTTTAACTTCGATCGTAATCGCGTTGTTCCAAAAATAATGTGTTCCGGCTTTTAGTTCTTTCACAAAAGTTCCGTTTACAAATAGCAAAGCTTTATCGTTGCTGGAAACAATGAATTTTCTAATAAAAAACCTCAACTTAGCATTTTCTAATAGATTTACTGGAATCTTTTCCGTAATATCAATTTTAGAAATGTCTGCTCTTATAAATTCATTCTTTACTACTCCTCTCCAAAAGGCATATCTTCCAGCAGTTAAAACTTCTTTAAAGTTTCCGTTTACGAATTGCAATACGATTTCATTATCTGCAACCTCAATAACTTCCAAAATAGAAGCCAATACTTCGTTTTCCAACAAAATATTCAATTCCAATAGTGCTTGAAAAGATGCATTCATATCGTAAAGCATTACATTTTTGTTTCCAAAAATCCAGTGCAAACCTTCTTCCAATACATTTACTAATTTCCTGTTTTCGAATACCAAACCCACTTGGTACGCTTCGATTTTAATTCTTTTTATCATAATATTTTTGTTTCAGGTTTTTTAAAAAGTTTTCTTTGTTTCAGGTTTCAAGTTTCAAGTTATGAAACCGTTGAAAACCTATATTCTTTATTCTATATTCTAAAGTCAATTCTCTATATTCTATTCTCTTTATTCTATTCTCTTTATTCTATTCTCTTTATTCTATTTTCTCTTTTCTAAATAAAAAAACCTCCTTGCCTTTCTCCTCCAATAAAAACGGACGAAACAGTTTGTGGCTTGTTTACTCTAATTGTTTGCGATTCTATTTTGAAAAAGTGATTCTAAATTCTAAAAAAATCACGAAGACAATCAAACCGAGAAGAAAAAGAGCAATTCAAAATACATTGCTGTTCGCACTGGTTTTATAATGAGTGTGAAACTCCGGATCCCCAAATCCTTGTTTCACTGACAAAGACAAATCAGTTTTTTTCAATGAACATCTTTTTAAGAGTGATGTGCTCTGTTAAACAGATTTACAGTCTGTTGGTGATTCACCACTCATCCAACCGAACTTAATCGGTGCAGGATTCGAACCTGCGTAGCCTTTCTATTGCTCTAACCAGACTGAGCTACCGCACTACTGCGAATGGGAGTCGAACCCATGACCCATAGAGTGGGATAGTTTTTTGGCTAACTTTCCAAAGCCTTCAAATCAAGTTGCATAGAAAAACATAATACGCTTTCGCGAAAAGTTCCCTACAATGGTGCTATACAGAAACACGCAACAAGACTTGTTTGATATTGTAAATCAAAGTTGCCTTTGATGTAATTCGATTTTTAAAAGAACATTTTTTATTTCCTCAGCAAATATTCAAATGATACTGCGCATTTATTTTGCGTAGTCAATAAAACACTCAAAGTGACTTTTATTTAGTGCAGGAAGAGAGATTCGAACTCTCAAAATACTGATTCTAAGTCAGCTGCGTATACCGTTCCGCCATTTCTGCATTTAATTTAATATTCAGGATTTAAACCTGAAATTTGTGGAAATAGTAGGATTCGAACCTACTCAGTCAAAGACAACGGTTTTACAGACCGCCCTAACTCTCCAGCTTTAGCGTATTTCCATTTGTCTGGGAAACAGGACTCGAACCTGCAACCTCCTGCATCCAAAGCAGGTAAACAGCCAATCGTTATCTTCCCAGATTTCTAAAATTCTGAGTTGCTAAGATTCTAAGTTCAAAGATTTAAAAAACTTAGCGTCTTAGAATCTTAGTCACTTAGCAACTTCAAATTAGCGGCCCATACGGGAGTCGAACCCGTTTCTCCCGAGAGACAGTCGGGAAGGTTAGCCAGTAACCCCAATGAGCCAGTTCCTTCTAGAGAACGAGCGATTTCGAAAGGAATCGAACCTTCAACCTATTGATTAACAGTCAAGCGCTCTGCCAATTGAGCTACGAAATCATTTATTTTGGGCATAAAAAAAGCACCCGGTTAAAGGTGCTTCATGAGATTAATACGATATAAATTATCCTATTGCCTGTATTCATGCACCTGTATTGTTAAACATCCAAGATCAAAACTCGGGTTTAGCAGTTGTTCGTTATATATGTTTTTATTGAAAGCCATTTTATATGTTGTATTATATTTTGAAATCATTGTTGTTATTTGAAATTCTCTTTTGAAATTTTCTTCGGCAAAGATAATGTCGAAAAAATGAATTATCCAAATCATTTTGAAATTATTTTATTGATTATCAATTAGTTAACACTAAAAATAAACCATAAAAATCCCTGTCCGCATACTTATGCAGATCTCTTTTTTATCAAATGACTGTCTCTCATCAGATTACTTTTCAAGATTATATTTCGCTATTTAGTCTAATCATTAAACATTTGGTCCATTATTTTTTTAATTATTTTTAGTTAAAGGTTATTTTTTATCATTTCAAACTTCTTTTTTATCAGAATGAGCCAAATTGAGTTCTTCTTTTTTATGATCAAAAACAAAAAAAGCGTCCCAATTAGGACGCTTTTATATATTTATGTTGAATTTGTAACTACAATTTACACTTCAATTCATTAAAATACATATCACATCCTGAACCTTTAGCCGGAAGAAATCCCGCTAAACAATCGCTGTATTGTCTTACTGACATATTGATATGTATATATTTTATTTTCATTTCGAGTGCAAATGTAAATGTTTTTACACAAAAACCTTATCAATCTGACTTAAAATCGTCGGATCCTGAATTTCATCATCTTTTGCAAACAATAAAACTTTAGACATTACCTCAGCCGATTTTGGATCATCATCTGCAAATGGAAGGAACAAACGGCCTCTGTGCTGCGAGTGAATTGGCAAAACAGATAAATATTTACCCGGAAGCTGATGCACGACGGCACTTCCCAGATGAATGCTGTACTCTCCCATTTTTCCTTTTACAATGGCATGATTTTGTTTGATCTCCACATTTTTGATTTTAAACAATCGCAATGTTTCTCTTAACAGAACGGCTCTCATTTCGATAGAAGAATGACTCGCTTCCGGATCAACACCGCCAACGTGTGCCACGCTTACCACTAAATCAATATCTCGCATTACCTCTGAAA
Organism: Flavobacterium sp. MMLR14_040; assembly: GCF_033657265.1. NCBI lineage: Bacteria > Pseudomonadati > Bacteroidota > Flavobacteriia > Flavobacteriales > Flavobacteriaceae > Flavobacterium > Flavobacterium sp. MMLR14_040. Next base: position 71,405 of record NZ_JAWVWO010000013.1, read on the forward strand.
AAATCCTCGGATTTAAATCTTCAAACGCAATGTTTTTATAATCTTTTAAAGAATGAAATTCAATAGTTTCCAATGTTGGACTTTCGACATCTGCCGGTGAAAACCAGTCTGCCATCGCATACATTTTTACCTGATAGCCTTCTTTATGAAAAACTTTCTGCAATCCTTCTTCGTAATCTACTTTCCAGCCTCTGGTTTTTAATAAGGCCAAAGTTTGGTTGGGCTGTACCTGATGTCCCGCGTATCTTCTTGAAATTGATTTTTCTTTTAATTCATCTGGAGTTGGAACGTATAATTCCCTGAAAACCTGCTTAAAAGGCTGCTGTAATTTGTTATCAAAACAATAGCTTTGGTAATCTATCCAAACGCTGTTTTTATGCAGATCGAAACAATGTGCAATTCTAAAAGTCTGTTTTTCGTTTACTGAAATTACTTCACCTAAAGCTGTCACCAGACTTCCTTCAATAAAAAAACCAATTTTATCATCATTAGAGATGAAAACCAATTTTTCAAGATGTTTTGAAATAATCGGATGCTCAAAAAGATTTTGCATTTCGGCATACAAAAATTCATCGCCGCGAATCATACTTTCTTCCAAACCTTTTCTGGAACGCGTCCATTGTTCGCGCATTGTTTTTCTGTAATTTGTTAATTCCAGAATCCCTTTGTCTTTTTTGTATTTTGCCGGAATTGCTTTTAATTCTTTATTATCCTTAAAAGTCACCAAATCAGCTTTTCCTTCTTTATTAATGACAAGACTAATGGTTACATCATCTAGTTTTACTTCGGTTTCTTTTGATAAAATGTTCTGAACCTGTTTCGTTTCCATTGCCCAGGTCAAACGAACGGGATCCGGATAACCTGCATTTCTGGCTAAGTTTTCTAACGCTACACGAATGGCCAAAGCTTCGCTCGCCTGTTTCATTGAACCAAATTCTTTGCTTTCTTTTTTAAATTGTTGTAAATATTCGTAGCGCGCCAAAATATCTTTTTCTGGACCTGTTTTACTCAAAGGCACTAATCCGTATACGCGCAGATAATCCTGATCGCGTTTGTCTTTTACTTTGGCAGTTACTTCTCTGATTTTCAAATCGCCGGTAATCGTGTCGGCATATAATCTGGCACGGCGGTGTCCGTTTCCGTCGGTTACGTATTTTGCAGCTTCATACAGCATTTCCCATTTGGCTTTTCCTAGTTGTTTGTAAGCCGATACAAACCAGTTTTTATCCACTGCTCCATCTTTAAAATCCTGTAAATCTATCGATGAAAACTTCGCCATTTCGCTTTCCAGTTCCGAATTTTCGGCGCTGTAAGCTGCTGTTTTTGTGTGCGCATGAAACCACCAGATTCCTTCATCAAGACCCTTCCAGTTTAAATAATTACTGATGAACTTTTGCCATTGCGGTGCATAAATAGCTGCCTGAATCAATCTTTCTTCAGAGATTTTGGCTTTTTCAATTGCATCGTTAAAAATTTCCTGCGTATCAGTAGCCAGCGGATAACATCTCTTCAATAAATAACTAAACAGTTTTTGCTTGGTTAATTCGGTGTAACTCCACGAATAAATATAGCCTTTGTACAAACTTGCTTTGCCAAGAGCCGTAAGCATTTCGACCAAACGATTGATACCGAATATCTTCTGGAAACTCTGCACCAAATGCGTGACAGAAGTATTTGAGTCACCTCTTTTTACTTCGACATCTAAAAATGTTTCGCGGATTTTAGCAATCATCGGAATCAAGAATGGAAAACTTTTGGTCAATTCTTCACTTCCAAAATGCCTGTAATGTTTTGTTTCGCCTGTTAAAACAGAGATCCTGTCGCTTTCTAAAATACCTTCGTACAATTCTCCTTCGGTAATTAAATTTTGATCAAAAGCAACGCAATACAAGTGAATTGGCGGCTTCGTCAAAGCAATATTTCTTTCTAATCCGTTTTGCTGTCTCCATCGGTGTAAATTCCAGACTTTGGCATTTTGTTCTTTGGTTAAATCCGTTAAGTCGATTTTGTTCAGGTAAACATCAAAAAAGCCCTGATTCTGCCAGCCGTTTCCATTATCTGAATTATAATAATATTCGTCTTTTGATGGTTTATATTCAAACTCTAAAACCGATTGTGGAAGAGCTGCATACAAAATGCTGCAGGCGTCAATTAAGAAATCGGCTTGTTCTTTAAATGAATATTTTAATTGTAACGCATTTAAAATCTGCAAAATAGCATTATCCCAATCATAACCTCTTTTGTTTTGGTGCGGCAGTAATTCTTTAAAATAAAAAACATGTTTTTCGAGGAAATCACGCCAAATTTTTCGGTCGCAATTGCTTATCAGCGTCATTAAAAACAAATCTCTTTCGGTTAAACCTGAATTTTCAAACCAGCCCGACCAAACTTCATACAACGGATAATTTGTCGCCGCCATTTCAGGATTTTTGTCATCTTTCAGGTTTTTTACCGGCCTAAAACTATTCGCCAGTAAAACAGTCGATTTGCTGTTGTCGTAGTTTTCGATTTCGTATTCGTAATTTTTGTTTTCTTCATACAATTTATACAATTTAGAAATCTCAGCTTGTATATGTGACATCGATTTTGAGAAACCGTATTCGTGTTCTTTAACCGATTTAGCATACAGCGAATCTGCCTGAAGTTTTGGCAAAGCATAAGCCGAAACTTCCTTTGGTATATAGAAACCGAATCCGTTTTCTGCGCTTAGAATATTTTTCTTTTTTGAAGGTTCTAACTGTTCGATAAATTTGGTTTCCTTTTCGGTAATTTTTGGTAGGGCCGAATATATCGCAACCCAGTCATTTACCTTATCCGTTAGTTTAGCACTTTTCTGCAATTGCAGCATCAAATCTAAAACCGACATACGCTGTTCTAAATCACCTTTTTCTAATGTATTTTCTACAAACGAAGTTATTTTTTGATCTTCCTGTTTTAGTAAAATTGCGGTTAGGTTTTTCTTTAAATTAGAGTTTTTACGTTTGTATAATTCCTGAAAAATAACCAGCTCTTCTTCGGTTAAACTCAAATTATTTAAGGTATTGATTGCCGAAGCTACCAAAGATTCTCCCCTGTCTTTCAAAATTCTAAGGGCAAAATTTCGTTGAAAATCAGTTGGTTCTTTTTTCTCTTTTTTACCATCGTTTTTTAGGCTGTAAAAAGAATAACAATAATAATCTCCCAAAATTTCTCTCGTAAGTTTTTCTCTTAAATTGAGAGCAAAACCTTCAAAATGATTCAGGATAATTTCTAATCTTTCGTTGTTATCACCAATCAAATTTATCGCTGCCGAATACAATGCGTCTTTCTCAAACTTGGCATTTAGCCACGAAAATACTTTTCCTTCAAAAGTTTTTTCTTTTTCAGTTATCGTTTGTGCGAGATTATAGACTTTATGGAAGAAATTAGGATAATCTGCATTTTCAGTATAATATCTCGATTTGGCATTGGCTTCCAGCAAAGCATTCAATCTCGGAAGTGTAAATGCCAAAACCTGAAGATTTTCATCATCCAGCGCTTTAAAATACAATGGCATTTCGATATACGGATCGTTTGTTTCTCCGGCGAATTTTAAGGCCAGGGATTTCTTTTCGATGGAACCTTTTTCTAATAATTCATGCAGGTACGGAACGGTTTTTTCGATATCAAAAACACCCTGAACCCAAAGTGCCATATAGACTTCATTATTATTTTTACTTCGAACGCCGTTTGGAATAGTTTCCGGATTTGCGAAATAACCCGACGCCAGATTGATGATATTACGAACCGTAGTTTCTTTTTCAGAATCCCAGCCCAAACCGGTCCAGGTATCGATACCGCGCACAACCGATGAAAAACGGGTTAATTTATGCTCAATAATCACGTTAATCATATAGTGCAAAGCACCAATACTGGTTTCGTCCAAAGCTTCCAGGACCGTCTGGCGCAAACCTTCCTGACGCTGTGCGGCAAGCAATAGCTTTTCGACCAGTTCCCAGCTTTCTTTTTTCTCGCTGTTTAAAAGTGCTTTGATGATGTTTCGCGATACTTTTCCTCTTGGGTCTTTGTTGAAAATAATATCTTCAAAAAGTTGAAAAAGATTTTCTTTGTTCAAATCTATCGCAGCCGACCAAATCATAAATTCATTATTCGAATTTTGAATCTCGGTATCATAACGAATTTGATCTTCAATACTTAAATCATAATGAAACGTACTGCTGTCCTGATAACTGTAAAGCTGCGGACCGTTTAACAGCGAACGCAGAAAATTAACCTGATTAACCAGTAAATATTTTGTATTGTTTGGAGCCCTGAAAGAACGTCTCGTATAACCGCTCTGATACATTTTTTGAGGCAGTCTGTTCCAGGCTTCTTTTACGTAAACCGTATTTTCTTCGCCAAAAAAGTAAACCAAAAGATCGTAGTAATTTTTATCTTCCCACATTTCTCCGTTTACCCATTTTTCGAATACGGTACATTCTTTTGAACCCAAAGAAATATAGGTGCTGTAATAATTGTCTTTGAGTTTTAAAAGCTCCACGCCAAACTCAGCCACTTCTTTTTTAAGCTTTGTTTTTAATAATAATTTGGAAACCAGATTGCTGTTTACAATTTCCTCCAGTTCCTTTTTAAATTTCTTAATTGGATTTTCTATTATTTTACTTTTCAGAAGATCTTCTAGCATATATTTTAGATTTTAGATTTTAGAGTGTAGATTTTAGAGTTTAGAGAATAGAATATAGAGTATAGATTTTAGAATATTCTCTACTTTATAAAATTGATTTTTGATATTGACATTGCAATTGACATTGCCAATGATTTTTAACTTTTAATTCTAAATTTTTAATTGACTTTACCAGTAGCTCCCCGCCAAAAAGGTAAGCCTTATAAAAGTGATGGATTTATTTTGAGACAAATCGATTTCTTCGGTTAGAGATTCGAGTTGGTCATCGCCGTAGAAAAGAGCATACAAACCGTCCTGAAAAGCGACGATGGCGTTTTCCTGCGCGACGGCAACATTGACTTTATTGTGATTGTACACGGCTCCGAAACCTACTTTTCCGGTATCGGTTAAAATGGGAAGGTAATTTTCTTTTGGAAGATGAATCGTGTCCTGATCTTCCCACTCAAATGAAGAAGAATGAAAAAGCGCTACCTGATGTTTTACGATTAATTCTAAAAAAGTACGAACCGAAATTTGGGAAGCAGAAATATCTAAACTGATTGTTTTTTCCTGAAGTATGGGATGCTTTTTCCCTAACTGCTTGACGGAGATGCTTATATTCATTTTTTAGTGGCATTTATTTGATTCTGTAAAATAATAAATTAAAAAATAAGATTATACTGCGATGGCTTATTAAAATGTTAAAAAAATATGGTGAAAAGTTGAGAATTAAAGTAGTCGTTGTTGAGCTTTATGAGTTATGAGCGTTTGGTTTTGTCTGAAAGAGAAAAGGTTGAGTATTTGGAGAAGTTGTTGCGAGGGAAATAGGATTCTTTGCCAAAACTCGTTTGAAGATCTTCCTGCTTTTTTGAACTGTAACTCGCAATTCGGATATTTTTTTTGGCGTTTTTGTGAATTTTAGTAATCAATCCGGCAAACAAATCGTTATCGGGATTCTCAAACGGAACTTCTTTTAAGGTTTTTAAAACCTTAATACAGGCATTCCATTCGTCTTCACTAAAAGCATAATTTTTATTTTCTTCCATTTTATTCGTCTAAAAAGTCTTCTAAAAATCCTATGAATCGTTTTCCATCAGCAGACCATCGCATTCCCTGACCGTTTTCTAATCGTATTTCGTACACCAAATCGTGTTTGTAATGGTAGAAAATATTCCACCATGTTTTATGACCCAAAAAATGATGTGTCAATTTTTCGACCATCAAACGTTTTTGGCTTGGGCTTCCTTTTATTTCTCCCAGAATACTGTCTTTTTTTCTGCCCGAATGTTTTTCCCAGGCTCTTTCGACAATTGTAATCTCGCTGTTAAAAGGCTGAAAACAACTTTCTAAAAGGATTTCTTTTGTTGGAGGAATCCCGCTTTCATCGCGTCGGCTCGCCGAAGTTAATCTTTGTCCTAAAATAAGCAAAATAATTTCGAAAGGTGTTTCTTGTAATGCTTTACTAAGATTGGGTTTCAATTGATCTGAATGGGTGTAAAATGCTTTTAAAACCTTTTCAAAGTAAAACACATTTTCTTGTATCGAAACGATAATTTCATCTTTAAAATAGGGTTTTCTCAAAATTTCTGTCTTTTGATTGTGGAAGAAAATCAGATTTGCAGAAAAAAGATACAGATTTTCATCGGTTAAAAATTGGACGTATTTTGTTTTCCAGTCTTTGTTCAAGTCGGGAATTATGGATTTTAATTCGTTAAAAAACAGAGTTGGGTTCATATCGTTCTTCTCAAATGTCCCGATGGGACATGCAATTAAATTATCATTTTTTTTTTTCTACCGACGAGTTGTCCCGATGGGACATTTATTTTTTTTTAGTTTTTGATTGTCCCGATTGGACGTTTATTTTGGGCTGTTTTTCTACCGACGAGTTATCCTGATGGGACATTTTTTTTTTGTTTTTTCTACCGATGTTCTGCTGGGATCTGTTTTTATGGGATTTATCATTAGAAAATCAAATACCTAACAGGTTTTAAAAACCTGTTATGGAACTTTAAATGCCAAAAAACTCTTTAGCATTCCTAGTACTTTCCTCTGCTAATATAATTCCCGAAACGCCTTTAAACTGTACAACAGTTGCTGTAAAAAAAGGCAAAGCAAATTTGTAACGGCATTGCTGTACTCAATTTCTCTTATTGCCCCTAATTTAAAAAATATAAATACCACGACTAAAAATCACTAAAAGTGGGTATTTCACACATCAAACTAAAAGGTTAAATTTGCGTCTTTTATCCTACAAATAAAACGTATTGTTTTTTATAATTAATTAATCTTATGGCAAATTTTTATGACTCTATAAAATGGGCAATAATTTGGGAATTTTTAAGCGAATTTATTTTACCTAATCTTGGCAAGGTTATACTATCGGTAATTCTATTTATTTTCTTAGGATTAATTCTCTCCACTATTTTTACTAGATTTTTATACAAAAAAAACTTTTTCCATAGAGACAGAAAGTATTATAATTGGATTGTCAAACTCTGGATTCCATATATTATAATCTTATTTCTTTATTTCTCAGCCATAATTGGTTGCTTATATAAAAGCCATTCTGTTTTATTAGAAGAAAAGAAAAATCTCTCAACGAAGCTTTATTCCATGACTTTTGGATCTTCATTTGCATCTGAAAAAAATTCTAAAGATTTTCTTGATCTTATTCAGAAATACTCAAATTTATCAGAAAAAACAAGCACAATTTTAACCTCAGCCTTACTTGAAAAGGTTCAACAAAAAAATACTGGAATAAAATCGATAGATAATTTCAAAAACTCATCTTCATCTTACCTGATTAAAACGTATCAATCAGAGATTTATGCAGCGTTTTTATACAGTATTTTAAAATCTACTGACGAAAAAATTGATATAAAAAATATAAAAGATTTACAGTACAGCGATTTTAAAATTCTCTTAAAAAATTTAAATAAAATAAATCCTCAAAAAATTGAGCAGTCCATTCAAGCTGAACTTGAAAACAAAATAGAAGTTACAATAAATTACGCGTACACAGAATTATTAAAGCATGAGCTAATACTTTTCATCCTTTTTTTAATTATTCCGTTTATAGAGTATTTTATTTATGTGAAATTTGTTAAAAAATCAGAAACGAATAAACAGATAGCTCCTCTCTAATTTTTATCAAATCCTGAATTGTTTTCCTTATACCGTTATTTTCAGAGCGATAAAAAAAATGCCTTTAAAAACAGTACAAATACTTTTTTTAACTTACTTTTTTGCCACAAAGACACTTTGACACATTTTTTTTATATGCTATTGTTTCTTCGTGGCAAAATCACTAAATCCCAAAAAAGTCTTTAGCATTCCTAGTAGTTTCCTCCGCAACCACAATCCCCGAAACTCCTTTAAACTGCGCCACGGTTGCTGCAACAAAAGGCAGAAAAGCAGGTTCGCAACGGCGTTCGTGGTATTTTTTGAGGAGATTGTTTGGCGTGTTTTTTGGGAGCATGAATGGCGCATCGGTTTCGATCATCATTCTGTCCAGCGGAACGTACTGAATCACTTCTTTTAAATGATCAAAACGTTTACTGTCTGATATTGCTCCGGTAAAACCGAGATAAAATCCGTTATCGAGATAGGTTTTGGCTTCGGGTAAAGTTCCGGTAAAACAATGTACAACGGCTTTTGGCAATTGTGGCAAATAGTCTTTTGTGATTTCCATGAACTTGTTAAAAGCCGCTCTTTCGTGCAAAAACAAAGGTTTCTGAACTTCGATTGCCAATTCTAATTGCGCTTTGTAACACGTTTCCTGAACATTTCTGGGCGAAAAGTCACGATCAAAATCGAGTCCGCACTCCCCTACCGAAACTACGTGTTTCTGTTTTAGTAAATTCCGCAGTTTCGAAATACTCTGCGCATCAAAACTCTTCGCATCATGCGGATGAATTCCTGCTGTCGAAAATAATATTCCGGGATATTCTTTTGCTATTCGTGATGATTCTTCACTGTTTCTTACGCTTGTTCCGGTGAGTATCATTTGCGATACATCGGCATCTAGTGCATTTTGTACGACATCGTCTATGTCGTTTTGGAATTGTTTATTGGTTAAATTAATTCCGATATCTATGTATGTTTTCATTTTTTTTGTTTTGCCACTAAGGCGCTAAGGCCAAAGTTTTTTTTAGTCTATTTTATTTTTTTTAATCGCACAAAGGCGCAGAGGCGCAAAGTTTTTTTTGGGTGGTTTGTCATTTCGACGGAAGGAGAAATCTCCGCAAGTAACTCAGTCATAAGAGTCAATCATTGTCGAGTTTTTTGCGAAGATTTCTCTCCCGAAGCCTCGAGATCGAAATGACATAAAAATGAGGCTAAACCTTTGTCCCTATGAACCTCTGCCTCTCTGAACCTTCAAAAAAACTAATCTTCTCTACTTCCATCATCCGCCATTCTCACCAATTTCGGGGTGAACTTGGCTACGACATCGACCAAATCCTGTTGTGCTTCCATCACCTGATTGATATCTTTGTAGGCCATTGGGGCTTCGTCAAGACCTGCTCCGATAAGCGTCACGCCGTGGTGTTGCAGAATCGATTTCATCTCGTTTTTTGTGATGTTTTTTATGGCTTGTGTTCGGCTCATTTGTCTTCCTGCGCCGTGTGAAGCTGAATTTATGGCGTTCTCCTCACCTTTTCCTCTCACCAAAAATCCCGGCGCTGTCATACTTCCCGGAATGATTCCCATCACGCCTTTTCCGGCCGGAGTTGCGCCTTTTCTATGCACGATTACTTCTTCGCCGTTCCACAATTCTTTCCAGGCAAAATTATGGTGGTTTTCGACTTTGGCTAAAATCGTTGCGCCCAAAGCTCTCTCCATTTTGTTATGGATAATTTCATGACAAGCCGAAGCGTAATCTCCAGCCAAATTCATCGCCATCCAATATTCCTGACCCAATTGTGAGTTCATATCCAGATAAGCTAAATTCTTAGCCACTTCCGGAAGTTTACAAACGTCTTTGGCCATTTTGGTATAATGTCCTGCAATTGTGGCGCCCATTCCGCGTGAACCGGAATGCGTTAACAAAGCCACATATTTCCCTTTTGGAATATTCAAAACCGCATCGTCTTTCGCAAATTCCATGATTCCGAATTCGACAAAGTGATTTCCACCACCCGAAGAACCCAATTGCGACCAGGCTTTATCTTTTAAATTCTTCACAAACGGAGTCATATTAAAAGTATCGTTTTCTAAAACCGCGTGATCTGATTTGTATTGTCCGTGGAAACCGTGTCCCGCTCCAAAAATGGAATTCGCAATTAATTCTTTTTTGAATTTGGCTTCGTTTTCAAAGTAAAAATCCTCCGCAATATCATAAACCGACAACGCCATTCTACACCCAATATCAACTCCAACACCATATGGAATAATGGCGTTTTTGGTCGCTAAAACCCCGCCAATTGGCAATCCGTAACCTTGGTGCGCGTCTGGCATCAAAGCTCCTGCAACCGTAACCGGCAATTGCATCGCTACTTCCATTTGTTTTCTCGCGCCATCTTCAATATGTTCTGCTCCGTAAGAAGCATAGGCATTTGGGTTTTGATTTAAAGCGATGAAATCTTCCGGTTTTTCATTTGCTTTTTCGATCAAAGCGATTGCCAGTTTGCTAAAAATAGCATCGTCTATATAGTTTTCTGGTGTTGCAAGAACGTTTTTGAAATTGGTTATCATTTCATCACGCTTCAAACCGTGTCTTTTGCTGTTTATTTTTAATGCGATTCCGATTATTTTTCCTTCAGGGAATCCTAATTCTATTATATCTGTACCGTTTATTTGTGTTTTCATTGTTTTTTGTATTTTGATAGTACAAAGGTTGTTTTGTTCTGCGCAGTTATTTTGCGTAGTTTTATTTTTATAAATTTCGCGCAAAGACGCAGAGGCGCAAAGTTTTTTTGTTCACGCAGATTTTGCAGATTGAGCAGATTTCTTTCCTTATTTTATGTTAACTCATTTTGTGTCATTTCGACAGAGGAGAAATCGCATCCAGAGAGCGACCTACTGTGTGTCTTCACTTTATGTGATCTCTCCTCTGTCGAGATGACAAACAGGAGGTTTACAGCTTCAATAAAACTTTGCGACTTCGCGACTTTTCGAGATTAAATTTACCACACTTTGTGAAGATGCACTGCAGTGCGCCTCTACAATAGACCTTTGTCACTTTGTAACTCTGTACCTTTGCCACTAATCTACCAATAATTGAGTAACTGCCGCAGCATTTATCGCCCATTTTGCATCGTAAACCTCATCGGCGTTTTGATCTTCGGTGATTGTTAAACCTTGGGCTTCCGCTTTAAGTTCTAACAATTTACCTATGTTCAATTTACTGCTTAATTTTGCCAATAACGCCTGAACTCCTTTAAAATCCAAACCTCCTACGACCTGACCTCCAAACGTCATTTCTAACCAAACGATTTCTCTTTTGGCTACATCCAACACTCCGAAAACCAAACCTTTGGCAACATTTTGCGTAACACGAACCTGATGATCTACACACGACGGATCGTAGGCAACTCCGGTTCTCTCAGAGATTTTCATCGGGTATTTACTGTCCATCCAACCTACCACCAAATTTGGCGAGATACTTCCGTTGCTGTACGCATTGCAGGTAAAAGTTACAAATTTTGCTTTGGCTCTCGCCAATTCGTCGATGTTGATATTGATGTATTCGGCTGTTCCAATTTTATTCGGAATATGTCTGATATCACCGCTATGTTTACAACCCACAGTTTCCAATCGGCTGAAAGAACAAATATCCGCTTTATCTTCGTAAGCGATATGACAGCTCAAGTCCATATCCAAATGCTGTGACGGCAAATCTTTTCCCCATTGCATAAACAATCGCACTTCGTTTCCTTCAATCGGGAAACGTGTTCCCATTAAAGCCACCGGTAAATCCTGAACGGTCTCGCTTCTATCACCAATCGAAACTGGCATATTAAACAATTGCGGATCGATATACATCGTTTTGTTTGGGTTTGCGATTGCTGCAAATCGCTGCTTCATCGCTAAAAGACACAATGCCTCGATTTGATTTTTCATAGCTTCTAGTTGTGCTTCGTCGTACAAATTCAATAATGTATTTGGTTCAATACGTTTGTTTGTTCCGCCCAAAGGTTTCACGCTTCTTTGCATGTTTTTATCAAAATAATTTTGAGCATACATGTTCAAAGTAAATACCAATCTGGCCGGAACTTTGTCGATGATTTGTTCAAAATGTGCCACAGTTTCGTCTGCACCAAACCATAACATATTCGAAAATAAAGAACGTGCAAACAACCCCGGACGCTGTTTTAATAAGGCAAATGTTTTATCGGCATCAAATTTTAATCTTGATGTGTTTACTTTACTTTGCCAAACATCATAAACCTGATTGTAAAATACATCCATCAAAAAAGCCAATTTTTCAAAGCCTTTTCTTTTGCTGTATTCTGCCAAACGCAACGCTCTGATCACACGAACCCACATTCCTCTTTTTGGATGCATGATTTCGCACATTGTTTCCACTTCCATATCTAAATTGTTCAACCAGTTTGCGACCATCAAACATTCTTTTCTAGAATATTTAAGTTTCAAATCTTTTGTTGATGCAATTTTTGCCTGCGCGCTTGTATCCGCGGCATAATATAAATGCTGAGCATTTTTAGACGTTCTTTTGATAATTGTTTTTGGTTCGATTATCTGCAATAAACCCGTATTCTTAAACCATAAATATCTTAAAATATCGGTTGGCGATTTAAAGTACTGAGATGCTTTTTCTGCCTGACCTTCTTCAATTAAAATATCGATTACCAACATTAAAGTTTCCTTCATGGCAATATCTACTTTTGGTAAAGGCAAATATTTCAAAGCCGTTTTTAAACTTTCTACCTGTGCAGCATCTAAAGCAGTTTTGGATTGCAATAACGATTTATAGAAATCTTGTAATTCCTTTTCTGACCATAAATCCAATACTTTTAATTTGCTTCCCTGACCGATGTTTTCGATTTTACCGAATTCAAATGGAGTTCCGCAAAACGGGCAACCGTTGTATCTTTCTAAAGGAAAAGTATTGTCCGGAATAATATGTCCGCATTCTAAAGTTGTTCCTCTTTTTATATTTAAAACATTCCAGAAATACGTCACCACATGATCCAAAACAGATTCTCCCGTTGGGATATTCCATTCTTTCACCAATGGTGTCCAGTTTTTATCGGTTCCTAAAACTTTTCTTAGTACTTCTAAAACTTCCACTTTATAGTTTGGGTTTACATTATTTAAAGCGTGCAATAACGATTCAGAAAATGTAAATCCAAGTTTTGAAACATTGGCCAATAAAACCGATGTTGTTCCTGATAAATTTTTGTTGTCATTCGCAATCATTTCTGATGGAATGAAAATGGCGTTTTGACGCAAACTGATTTTTAATAATTCTTTTGTTTTCATTTTTTTAATTTTTAAAATTTAGATAATGGTGTTTCTGATTTCTACCTAAAAGATTTTGAAGTAAGAAACACTTGACCTGAAATTTGAGTGTAATGGATTAACTAACATAAATGGGCTGTCGGGTTTCCCCGAAGAAGTAAGTTAATCTTGACCCTCATTTTTATTAATGATGATTTTAAAACTTGCCGGACTCGAACCGGAATTTACCAATTTACTAGAAGTAAGTTTTAATTGACCATTAATTGTGAAGCAGATGGGATTCGAACCCACGACCCGGACATTAAAAGTGTACGAAGTAAGTTTTAATTGACCTTTGAAGGATAATTTCAAAACTACCTGCTCTACCGCTGAGCTACTGCCTCATTTAAATTGAATAAAAAGGTAATGGTGTAAGTGTGTACATTGGAAAGTGTTTTCGAAGTAACTCAAACTTGACCTGTTTTATTCTTTTTTTTTATTTGTATGAACGTTTGTTTTTATTTCCTGAACAAAGATTTCAACATCACTACGCAATTATTTTGCGCAGTACAAAAAGAAGTTTATATTTGAGTAAAGATTAATTTATCAAAATAGTGTAAGTCCCAAAGGGATAGCATATTCATAGTTTTTCAGGGTTTATTACAAAACCCCGTGGGGTGACATTATTTTATTAATAAAAATAAAAACCAAAAATATCGCTCCGATGGAGCTTTTGTAGAATGCCTAAATAAGCTATAAATATTGAGCTCTCGCTGGAGCTACATTACTATACCGTATAAATTGGATATAAATATTGAGCTCGCTGGAGCTAAATTACTATACTGTATAAATTGGCTATAAATATTAAACTCCGATGGAGCTTTTCATCAGATTTAAATAAAAACAACATGAATTTAAAAGAAATATATTCTGAATTACTTACTAATATTGGTTTCAGAGAAAATGAAATTGAGCAAAATTGGTTAGATTTAAAAAAGTCATATTCCAATAAATCAAGACATTATCATAATATTACACATATAAAAGATATGGTGGAATGTTTTGAACTCTATTTTGATAATCTTCAATTTCCTAACGAAGTTTTATTTTCTATTTTTTATCACGATTACGTTTATAAAAGCAGTAAAAAAGATAATGAGTTCAAAAGTGCTGAATATGCTGTAAAAATTCTTCCAAAAGAAACGACTCTGGATTCGAAGTTGGTTTTAGATATGATTTGCGCCACGCAACAACATCAGCATAATAAAATTGAAGATATTAACTGGCTTATTGATTTTGATTTGAAAATCCTTGCACGCGATTGGAATGACTATCAAATTTATTTTGAACAGATTAGAAAAGAATATAGTATTTATCCCGATTTTCTATACAAACCCGGAAGAGCGAAGGCTTTAAAACATTTTTTGGAGAATGAATTTATTTTTCAAACTAAAATCTTTAGAGATTTGTTTGAAGAAAAAGCGAGAGCGAATATTGAAAAGGAGATTTTGTTATTATCGTAAAACATAAAACCTGACAAGTTTAAAAAACATAAGTGTTCGGAAGAGTTTAACAAGTATTAGAACAGGTATGATTTATTTGGTTTTCCATCACAGATCGCCACTATTTCTTTAAAATTTCTATATTTATGAAAAGATTTTAAAGGAGATTTCTTCTTCCGAACACTTATGTTTTAAAAACCTGTCGGGTTTAGCAGTAATTATTTACATTCAACAGTGTCGAATTTATATTTTACGCTTTCAAAATCAATAGGTTTATCTTTTACCAAATACGTGACCCCCATTGTGGTTTGCATTGTACCGTTTCCTAAAATCAACTGTTTGTCTCGTTTTAAAAGTGCCATTGGATTTTTGAAAACTCTGTCTTTGGTTGCTAATTCCTTAAATGTATAGTCTACAAATAATGTATCACCATGAAATTCTCCTGCAACTTCACCCGTTCTTACAGTTGAAGGTGCCACTTTCATTACCATATTTCCGGTTAACTTTCCGTTTTTTAAGGTATTTAGTTTTAAATCTATTGTGTCTTTTTCGTATATGGCCTTATAGCATTCACTGCTTACAATCTTTTCTCCCTCAGCTTTAACAGCTTCGATTTCTTTTTGTTTTTCTTCTTTTTTACAGCTTTGAAATCCGACTAAAGTCAGAAGCAAAAATGGTATGACTAGTTTTTTCATAATTATATTAAATTCAGTAGTTATTATACGTTGATGAATTTACAAATTTTTAATTACAAATTCACTTCTTCTGTTCAATTCATGATCTTCTTCTGAACAGGCTTCATCTGTTTTACATTTTATAATCGGCACAGATTCTCCGTAACCTTTGGCTGTAACTCTGTTGGCATTAATGCCGGATTGTATGATAAATTCTCTGGTTGAGCTAGCTCTTTTTTGCGACAAATCTTCATTGAATTTTGCATTTCCCCTTGAATCTGTATGTGATCCAATTTCGATTACCATTCCGGGATATTTATTCATTAAAAATACAACCCTGCTCAAAACCACTTTTGATTCTTTACGGATGTACCACATATTGTAATCAAAATAAATCGGATCTGTTTTGATAATCAATCTGTTTTTATCATCTTTTATAACATCTTTTTCCTGTTCTAAAATCTGTTTTATTTTTTCATTCTTTTTAACTTCGGCCGCTACAATTGCTGCTTCTTTGGCTTTTTTCTCTTTTTCTTTTAATTGAACAGCTACCAAAGCCTCTTTTTTCTTATTCTCTTCTTCTATAATAATTTCCTGTTTTCTTTTCTTTTCGGCATTTTCTTTTTCTTCCAGTTTAATTGCATCTAAAGATTTTAGCGCCAAAGATGCATCGTTTATTTTATTTCTGGTTTTGTCTAAAGATAAAGTTACAGACTCATTTGTGTATTTTTCCTTGAAAGCCGAAACTTTATAACCAGCTTCACAGGCAACTGTAAAACTAAATTTTCCATCTGCAGAAGTTGTAATGGTATTCAGGGTTTTATTTTCTGAATCCTGCAAAATTACTGTGGCATTTTCAAGCGCCAGTTTTGTATCAATATCTGTAATTGTTCCTGCGATAAATTGTTTACAATCTTCAACAATTAAGTCTTTGATTTCTTTAAACCAATAAATATCGTCGCTTCCTTTTCCTCCTTCTCTGTTTGAGGCAAAATATCCTTCTTTGGTATTTAAATTGATATTAAAGGAGAAATCATCCAAATTTGAATTTAATGGTAAACCAATATTGGTTGGTTTCGAATATTCACTTCCATTAATATCAGAAACAAAAACATCCAGTGATCCATATCCTAAATGTCCATCTGAAGAAAAATAAAGTTTATTATCATCAGAGGCAAAAGGAAATTGTTCTCTTTTATCTGTATTAATAACTGGTCCAAGATTTTTTGGCGTATCAAAAGCGCCTTTATTAATGTTTACCGAATAAATATCAAATGAACCTAAACTTCCGGGCATGTCAGATGCAAAGTACAGCACTTTTTCATCAGCACTCAAAGCCGGATGCTCTACAGAATAATTCGGACTGTTGAATGGAAGTGAAACAATATTTTTCCATTTTCCTTCTACCAATTCGGCTTTGAAAATTTGAAGATTTGAAATTTTCTGATCGTTCTTTTTCTTGCTTCCGTTTTTAGAATTATTTCGGGTAAAATAAATTGTTTTACCATCTTTTGTAAAAATAGCATTGGCTTCGTGTACGCCTGTTTTTAATTCATCTGCAAAATAAGTCACAATTGTTTCTGCAGAATTACTATTTTCAACCGGAACTTCTACCAGATTCAAATACGTTTCATTGTCCCATTTGTATTTTTTGTCGAACAATCCGGGTTTTAATTTCACGCCTGCAAAAACCAAATTGTCTTTGTATTTAACGGCTCCAAATTCAGAATTCGTTGTATTTATTGCGAGATTTTTGATATCAAATCTGTTCCCAATTGCTGATACATTTTCAAGTTCCTTTAATTCTTTACGAAAATAAACAGAATCCTGGCTATTGGCAGATTTTGCATAATACTCTTTTAAAACAACATTGGCATCAGCATAACTATTACTTGCTTTTAAGGTTTGAGCGTATCTAAAATAATATTGTCTGTCTAAATCTTTGTTATAATTGGTAACCAAAAGCCTGTAATAACGCTGTGCTTTAATTAAGTCATTTGTATAATAATAGGAATCGGCCAGATTTTTAATTACTTCCTGCGAAGGTTTGGTTTCCGCTAATTTTTGATATAAAATAATAGCTTCACTGTAATAGGTTTTATCAAAAAACCGTTTGGCTCTGATCAATTCCTGATCTTGTGCATTTACAAACTGTATTAAAAATACGAATATAATAACGAGTAGTTTTTTCATATTTTTCATTTTAAAAGAATCTAGGTGATTTATCAAATCCTTTTCCTAATAAATCCAGATCAAAAAGCAGCATAATTTCGTGTGTTCCTGAATTAAACTGTCCTAAATTTGAAAGTGTATAATCATATGCATAACCAACTCTAAGAGACGGCGTAACATTAATATTTACTAAAGCACTTATGGCATCATCAATTCTATACGCGGCACCAAATTCAAATTTATTGTTATAAAGTACGTTTGCTGTAATATCTATAGAAAGTGGTGCACCAGTAACATATTTGGTCATGAAGGCCGGTTTTAACTTCACCTTGTCACTGATTTGAAAAACATATCCGGCGGTTAAAAATGTATGAATATCTTCTGATCCAAAGGCGTTTATTCCTGATTTTTCTTCGATATGTTTCGTATTTAATAAGTTTGGCGCTGATAATCCCACATAAAAATTGTTTCTGAAAAAGTAAGCTCCTACTCCAATATTTGGTTTGGTTACATTTACATTTTCGGCGAAAGCCAAATCTGTTGAGGTATCACCACTTTGCAAAACAAAACCATTAAAATTGGTCTGAATCGATGAAAATCCTGCTTTTAAACCTAATGAAAGTCTGTTTTGTCCTCCTAAATTAAGTACATAGGCAAAATCAGCGTAGACATTATTTTCTTTTTTTGCTCCGTCGCCAATATCATCAGATATTAAAGACAAACCTACTTCGATTTTATCATTTATAGCTGTGTGACCAAAAAAGGTAAATGTTTTTGGAGCACCCACTGCGCCAACCCATTGTGTTCTGTATAGTGCGCCCAGATTTAGCATTGCCGGCATTCCAGAGGCATACGCCGGATTTACTACACTCATATTGTACATATAATGTGTATATTCCGGATCCTGCTGTGCGGACATTGAGATGATGTAAAAGAAAAAACTTATAAAAATTATGATTTTTTTCATTGAATTTATATTAATAAGGTAAGGAATTATCGATTTAAATAAAGGCGGCCTTGTTTAGGAGGTCTGTTGTCTTTATTAAAATTGAGAATATAAAAATAGACTCCGTTTGGCGCCATTCCGCTGCCAATTCCTTCTCTTTCATAATTTAAACCATCCCATCCCGGTTTACCATTAAAGCCTTTGTACATTCCGTTTCCATATCTGTTAAAAATTTCAATTGTATAATTTGGGTATAAAAATTCAATATTCGGAATGACATAA
Organism: Flavobacterium sp. MMLR14_040; assembly: GCF_033657265.1. NCBI lineage: Bacteria > Pseudomonadati > Bacteroidota > Flavobacteriia > Flavobacteriales > Flavobacteriaceae > Flavobacterium > Flavobacterium sp. MMLR14_040. The sequence goes on from NZ_JAWVWO010000013.1 coordinate 90,026, forward strand.
GTGTCGTTTACACCGTCACCGTTTGGAGAAAATCCGTCAGGAATAAAAAAGTCATTCGGCACATCATCGCAATCTGTTAGTGTCACTGTTACTTCAAGATAATCATAAGAAAAACAATCGCTTGTGCCTGAAAAATCAAAACCATAATATCTTCCCTGTTCTGTTAAAGCAGTTGTTGACGGCAATAAATTTCCGTTGTTTGGCGCATCGTACCAAACTATTGTTGCAGGAACATTTGTATTGTTAGATAAATCTGCAACCGTTGGAGCATTTAATCCGCAAAAATTCTGTCCGTCCGTATTTAAAACCGGAGCTGGCGTATCATTTATGGTAACCATTATCATAGTGGGCTCTGATGTACAATCGGAAGTTGTTACTTTGACCCAATAATTACCTGACTGCAAAACATAAGTATCTGCAAATGGAGTTGTTGATGTTGCTGAATCATACCATTTATACTGCGCACCATTTGGCTGTAAATTAGCAATAGTAGCACCATCAATTTTACAAAATTCCTGATTAATAGCGGTTGGAGCTGCAGGAATTGGGTTTATAGCAAACGGATCTGCTACGCCACTTACATTAACACCACATGTGGTAGCGTTATTTATTAAATTTGTAACTGTTGCAGTTGTGGTTCCTGTATTTAAAAGTAATGTGGAAGGAATTACAAAAGAAGCATTTCCGCCCGTTGGATTTAACACAATTGTCTGTACTGTTGATGGATTACTTCCGGAAAGTGTATAGGATAATGTTACGTCTGTTAAATTTCCTAATCCTGAAACTGAAGCCGAAACCGCATCTCCAAAACAAACATTAGCAATTTGTATTTTTAAATTGGCAATATTGGGTAAAGGATCTATAACAATATTTCCCTTTAAATTTGCCGTATTTGTACATAGTGATATTACGTGGGTAATATTAGTAATTGTTATTACACCGTTTCCGCTTCGTGAATTTAAAATATCCGGAATTGTAAAACTTGCCACGCCGCCTGTGAACGTAACTCTTACTGTTTGGAAATTAGCTGTATTGGCTCCTGAAATATTATAACGCAGGTCGTAAATACCGTCAATAATTTTTACTGCATTTGATATTACCGCCACAGCATCAGTATTCTGACACGTTTTTATTGGGTCAATTTTCGCTCCCGTGAGATCCGGAATTGGGTAAATATGAAGTACATCTGATAAATTATTAGTAACATTGGTACAGGCTCTTTGGCTATTCTGGGCAAATACATCAAGTATTGTTACTGTAAAATCTCCAACCTGTTTAAAATAATCTGATTTAATTGGAAAAAGAAGAATTCCGTTGGTAAAATTTGCTGTAACCGTTTCTGTACCTCCATTTGGTCCTGAAACACTAAATCTAACGTTATAAGTTCCATTTGGAATCGCAGCCGGACCTTTTGTAAGTCTGGCAGTATACGTTGCCGTTGGAATTTCTGTTTCGCATATATCAGGGCTAACAACAAGCGTTGCACCAGTAAGATCCAATTTTCTTTCGATTATAATTGTTATTTGTTCATCATCAGCATTACAAACTGCCTCCGGGGATAGAACGGTGTAATTGAAATTATAAGTGCCTGCTCCAAATCGGTTGTAAATTTTTTCAATGTCTATAACATGATCTCCGGTAAAAGTTAATTCTCCGGTTGGCCGAGGACCCATATCGGACCAAATACCATTGGGATCTGCATCTGTGAGCAAATTATACAAGTCATAATTGGTATAATTAGTTAAAGCATCGCTACAAATCAATAAAGGAGGTTTCGCATCTCCGGCTTCTGGTGCTCTTACAACTTTTACAAATACGGTTGCCTGAGGCGGAGCTGCACATGTACCTATAGCATCCATCCTGTAGGTATAAGAGTAAAGTCCGTTTAACTTGCTAACATTAACAGACTCCTCAATATCCTTATTGGTGCCGTTATCATGCCATTTTCCATTAAGCAGCGGACTAAGATATCTACCGTCAAAAGCCTGAAAAAGATTATAAGTACCTAATGCAGAACATATTATTGTTTGAGAAGGTCTTCCCGTATAACCGCCAATTGTAACATAAACGGTTGATGTATTATCTGTACAGCCTGCAATTCCATCTACTGTGTAGGTATAACTAAATACACCACTGTAGGAAATAGCATGTACATTTAAGAATCCGGTTGCAGGATCCAATCCTCCCATATCATAATCATCAGACCATGTACCACCCGGAGTCGCCGATGGTCCTAACAAAGAATATAAATTAACCGATGCGTTTGCAGCACTATCATAATCACAAATTGTCAATGCTGCATCATTTCCAGCACATTGAGCGTAAGTGGTTGTTGATAATAACGATAAAAAAACAAAAAACAAGGCAACTTGTAAGAAATTAGCGTATTTTTTGACCATAAATTATATTTTTGATAAACATAATAAAAATATTACGCCAATTCATCAAAAAACTTAATTTTCTTATTAAATTCTACCAAAAATGAGCTACGTGAAATAAAATCCTTTTTAAAATTACTTTTATACGAATATTATAATTCGTCTTCCAGCTTGAATCGAAATTTTAAAATCAAACTATTTCTTTCAATTTCCATAGTAATCCAGGCATCGTCTTCAGACTTTAAAAGATTATTTATTTGTTGAAGGGAATATTTATAAGGTAATATTTTATTGATACTTACTATTATGTCACCTTTTTGGAGTCCGCATTTATCAGCTGCAGAATTTTTACGAATATTTATAATTTCGTATACTGGCTTCAAAAGAAATTTATACCTGAAATTATCATTGTTTTTTTCTCTATCCTCCAACTCACTTACTGATGCTGCAACTTGTACTGTTTGCAAATGCACTGTTTCCTGAACCCATTGTAAACCATTATGCTGAATCGTAATTCCGCTTTTATTATAGGTAAAGGGTTCATAAAATTTGGTGTTTTTTTTAATATATAATTTACGATCTGCATAATCTAAGACCAAGGTAAATCGTTTTAAAATTTCACCGCCAACAGAACCAATACGATCCGGAACCATTTTCACATTTCGAATAGAAGTCGAATCCGGAAAAGAAACAATTGGATTTTTAAATTCGAAATCGGCAATAGAAAATTTTTCCAACTTTGCCCGATGTCCTTCAATATCGCCACTAAAACCTTTTCCTAAAAAGTCAGGAAAATTCTTTTGCGGCAATTTTATTTTATTGTTTTCAAAAATCCAGAATGCATCACTATTCCCTATATCAATAAGCAATTTAGCCGGTATTTCTTCACCATTTGAAACTGCTGTTGTATAGATATAAGGTTTTGATCTTTCGATCGTAATAGGAACTGATTTGAACTTTTTTTCTAATTTTTGTCTTGTTTCTTCGTTATTTAAATGAATGACAACCTTCTTTTTTTGATAATTGATTTCGACTAAATTATTTTTAAAAAATTTATGCCCGATAATTCCGTTTACCGGAATTCCGATATGAGAAGACAAGTTAAAACTCTGATCTAAAATAATATAAACTAAATGATTGCTGGATTTTATGCCATGCGTTTCCAGAATATTGTTTGTTGATTTTAATCCTTCGATCTCTTCTTCGCTACCTAAGCCTCTCAGCTTTATTTTTTCTATATTATTAAAACTTACTTCCTGCATTTCTTCCATACTAAACAAAATGGTTTCTTCGACTCCTGAATCAAGCAAAAAATTCAATTCAACGCCGTTTACTTTTATTGGAATAAAAACAAGATTATTAATCAATTTAAAAGGAATAGTGACCTTTTTATGATTTTTTTCAATTAAAAAATCACTCTGTGCTTTTAACGATAAAACTGACAAAAGCCCAAAAAACAACACAATATATTTTTTCATTGACAATATTTTATTATAAAATTAGTAAATATATTGATTATTGTTACATTTTTACAAGAGCCGTTAATGTTTACGTTAAATTCGAAAAAAAAATGCAAATTTGCACTTCAATAATTAAACACATGCCAACAATTTCAAACAAAGGCAGAAACATGCCCGAATCACCGATACGTAAACTTGCTCCTTATGCAGATATTGCAAAACAAAAAGGACATAAAGTGTATCATTTAAACATTGGTCAACCGGATATCAAGACACCCGAAGTGGCCATCGAGGCGGTAAAAAATATTGATTTAAGTATTATAGAATACAGTCCGTCTGCCGGATATGAAAGTTATAGAAAAAAATTAGCTAAATTTTACCAACGTCAAAATGTAAATGTTAGCCCAGAAGACATCATCGTAACAACTGGTGGTTCTGAAGCTTTACTTTTTGCACTGGCCACAATTACAGATCCAGGAGATGAAATCATTATTCCGGAACCGTTTTATGCTAATTATCACGCATTTGCATCATCAACCAGTGCAACAGTAGTACCCGTAATTTCGACAATCGAGACCGGTTTTGCTTTGCCAAGCATTGAAGATGTCGAAAAATTAATTACTTCTAAAACAAAAGCCATTTTAATTTGTAATCCGGGAAATCCAACCGGATATTTATATTCTGAAGCTGAAATTAAGCAATTAGCGGGTTTAATTAAAAAACACGATTTGTATTTAATTGCAGATGAGGTTTATCGTGAGTTCTTGTATGATGGAGATGATGAGCATTTTTCTGTAATGAATTTAGAAGATGTAGACCAAAACGTAATTATGGTCGATTCAGTTTCAAAACGCTACAGTATGTGTGGCGCGAGAATTGGCTGTTTGGTTACTAAAAACAAAATGGTTCTTGCAACTGTAATGAAATTTGCTCAGGCAAGACTTAGTCCGCCAACTATCGAGCAAATTGCTTGTGAAGCCGCTATAGATACACCTCAAAGTTATTTTGACGAAGTTATTTCAGAATACAAAAGCCGTCGCGATACTTTGATTACGGAATTAAACAAAATTGAAGGCGTAATTGTGACCAAACCAAAAGGTGCTTTTTACTGCATTGCTCAATTACCAATTGACAATTCAGAAGATTTTGCACAATGGCTTTTAGAAAGTTACAATCTAAATGGAGAAACTGTTATGGTTGCTCCTGCTGCGGGATTCTACTCTACTCCAGGGATGGGATTAAATCAGGTGCGTATTGCTTATGTTTTAAATAAAAAAGATTTAGTTACTGCCGTAAATATTTTGAAAGAAGCGTTATTAGCTTACAACAATAGAAAATAGCAACTAAACAAAACAACAACCATTAAAAAGACAATAACTTAACTGTTATTGTCTTTTGTATTTAAAAAAAACACCCGTTTTGCTTTAATTAAATTATATCCAAAAATGGGTGATTAAATAGTAAAAACGATAGAAAATGTTTCCTTTTTATTAATTATCTTTACCGCCTTAAAAAGAGATACCCATACTAATAGTAGTTTTTAATGACAAATAACGAAGATTTTTTAGACGAAATAGGAGACAATCATTTCAGCAGTAACGCAAAAAACCCTGTAAGACAGGATGCTTTCGATTTAACTGATGATGAAAAAATAGAAAAAATAAAAAAAGATGTTGAAAACATTCTACAGACTCTTGGAATGGATTTGACAGATGACAGCATAAAAGGCACTCCAAACCGAGTAGCAAAAATGTTTGTAAAGGAGATTTTTGGTGGTTTAAACCCTGCGAAACAACCAAAAGCTTCTACTTTTGATAATAATTACAAATATGGCGAAATGCTGGTAGAAAAAAACATCACCGTTTATTCTACCTGCGAACACCATTTACTGCCAATTATTGGTAGAGCTCACGTTGCTTACATTTCAAGCGGAAGAGTTATTGGTTTATCTAAAATGAACCGAATTGTAGAATATTACGCAAAAAGACCTCAGGTTCAGGAGCGTTTAACGATGCAAATTGTTCAGGAACTTCAAAAAGCTTTAGGAACCGAAGATGTTGCCTGCGTAATTGATGCAAAACACCTTTGCGTAAATTCAAGAGGAATTAAAGACATCGAAAGCAGCACGGTAACTTCTGAATTTGGTGGAAAATTCAAAGATCCTCAAACTAAAAGAGAGTTTTTGGATTACATTAAATTGGAAACCCAGTTCTAAAAAAGTTTATTGTTTTTAGTTTATAGTTTGTTGTTATGGGGAAAATACAGAAATTTGAAGATCTGGAAATTTGGAGATTAGCCCGACTAATATGTCAACAGATTGAATTTCTCATACAAAACACAAATTTAAAGACAAATTACTCTTTGAAAGATCAAATCGATAGAAGTTCAGGATCTATAATGGATAATATTGCCGAAGGATTTGAACGGAATGGCAATAGAGAGTTCATTCAATTCCTGAGTATTGCAAAAGGTTCAGCCGGCGAAGTAAAATCACAATCCTACAGAGCTTTTGATGAAAAATTAATTTCAGAACAACAACATTTACAATTGAACGAAACAGTTGAATTAGTAAAAAACAAAATTGGAGCGATGATGAACTATTTAAACAATTGCGAAATCAAAGGTCTAAAATTCAAATAACATTTCAACGAACAAAAAACAACAAACCACAAACAATAAACATTTAAAAATGCCATTATACACAAATCAACATCTAAAAATATACAATTCGCTTTCGGGTGAAAAAGAAAATTTCAATCCAATTCATGAAGGAAATATTGGAATGTATGTTTGTGGACCTACGGTTTATAGCAATGTACACTTAGGAAATGTGAGAACATTTATGTCGTTTGACGTTATTTTCAGGTATTTTTTACACCTGGATTACAAGGTTCGTTACGTGCGTAATATTACCGATGTTGGACATATTGTGGATGATGTTGATGAAGGCGAAGATAAAATTGCCAAAAAAGCACGATTGGAGCAATTAGAACCAATGGAAGTTGTGCAGCGATATACGGTAGATTTTCATGATATTTTAAAATCATTTAATTTTTTACCGCCAAGCATTGAGCCAACGGCAACCGGACATATTATTGAACAAATCGAAATCATCAAAAAAATCATCGATACCGGAATTGGTTATGAAGCCAACGGATCTGTTTATTTTGATGTTGTAAAATACAACGAAACCAACAATTACGGTGTTTTAAGCGGTCGAAATATCGAAGATATGCTGGCCAATACCCGTGATCTTGATGGTCAGTCAGACAAAAGAAACCCACAGGATTTTGCACTTTGGAAAAAGGCAGAACCAGAACATATTATGAGATGGCCTTCACCTTGGAGCGATGGTTTTCCGGGTTGGCACCTAGAATGTACCGCAATGAGCACCAAATATCTTGGAAATCATTTTGATATTCATGGAGGCGGAATGGATTTAAAGTTTCCACACCACGAATGTGAAATCGCTCAAAACGAAGCTTGTACAGGTCAATCGCCGGTAAATTACTGGATGCACGCCAATATGCTTACTTTAAATGGTAAGAAAATGGCAAAATCAACCGGAAATAATATTTTACCGGGAGAAATTTTAAGCGGAGACAATAACATTCTAAGCAAAGCTTTTTCAGCTTCTGTAACCCGTTTTTTCATGTTGCAGGCGCATTACAGAAGTATTTTGGATTTTTCTGATGATGCTATTGTTGCTGCAGAAAAAGGATATAAAAGATTGATGGAAGCGGTTGATGCATTATCAGATATTAATGCAAGCGCAACAAGTTCTATTGATATTGCATCATGGAAACAATTGTGCTACGATGCAATGAACGATGATTTTAACACACCAATTTTAATTGCACAATTATTTGAGGCTGTTCGTTATATCAATTTACTGAAAGAAGGAAAAGAAACCATTTCTGCCGAAGATCTAAAAACATTTACAGCTGCAATGAATGCTTTTGTTTTTGATGTTTTAGGTTTAAGTGATGAAAAAGCTACCGACAGTAATAATGACAAATTAGAAGGCGTTGTAAATATGCTTATCGGAATGAGAAATCAGGCCAGAGCCGATAAAAACTTCGCACTTTCAGATCAGATTCGTGATCAGTTGATTGCTTTGGGCATTCAGTTGAAAGACGGAAAAGAAGGAACCAGTTTTTCAATATAACAAACTCAATTTCTAATAAATCATGAAAGTAATTACTCCGTTTGTTTTATTAGTACGTTTTTACCAAACTGCAATTTCGCCTTTTACACCGGCAAGCTGCAGATTTGAACCCACCTGTTCCAGCTATATGATTCAGGCCTTACAAACACACGGATTATGTTACGGTGGCTATTTAGGAATGAAACGCATCTTGAGTTGTCATCCCTGGGGAAGAACCGGCTATGATCCTGTTCCTGAAAAGAAATGCTCGCATAAACATTAACTTTAAATAAAGATTTACTCTGTTTTAAAGTTTTATTTTTACAATAGATAAAAACAATATAATATATGACACAAGCTTTAAATATCATTTGGAATCCTTCAGAAGGAATCGATTTAGGATTTTTCATGATTCGTTATTACAGTTTAATGTTCGTAATCGCCTTTGGATTAGGATGGTTTTTAATGAAGAAAATTTTCGAACGCGAAAATGAATCTCTAGACAAATTAGATTCTCTTTTTGTATGGACGGTTTTGGCTACTTTAATTGGCGCACGTTTGGGTCATGTTTTATTTTATGATTGGGAATATTTTAGAAATCATTTACTTGAGATATTTTTACCCTTTAAATTTGAACCGAAATTTGAATTTACAGGATTTCAGGGATTAGCTAGTCACGGTGCTGCAATCGCGATTATTATTGCGATGTATTATTACAGCAAAATGATCTTAAAACGTTCTTTATTATGGATTTTAGACCGTGTTGTAATTCCGGTAGCGAGCGGTGCAATATTTGTTCGTTTAGGAAACTTCTTCAATTCTGAAATTATTGGGCATGAAACTACATCTTCATTCGGAATTCGTTTTTTACACGATCAATTCAGTAAAGCTGAAGCTGTAAATGCTACACAAATTGCAAATCCTAAGGATGCTTATACAGCAATTGCAACAGACCCTAAATTTGCTGATTTATTGGCACAGGTTCCGGCAAAACATCCAACACAATTGTACGAAGGATTTTGCTATATTTTTGTATTTGCTATTTTGTACTTCTTATACTGGAAAACAAATGCAAGACTTAAATCAGGTTTATTATTCGGTTTATTTCTAGTTTTATTATTCGTAGTACGATTTATAGTTGAATTTGTAAAAGAAAGCCAGGGCGGAATTGAAGCCGAATTAGGTTATTTTTCTACAGGACAATGGCTAAGTATACCTTTTATCATTATAGGTCTTTTCTTTGTTATTAGAGCACAAAGAAATCCTTTAGCAGCTTCATAAAGTCAGCTTCAAAATATAAAAATGCCCGATAAGTAATTTATCGGGCATTTTTTTTATAATGAATAGGAGATTCCAACTTCTATATTCCTAGTATTGTATCCGGCGTTTGCTGAGCCCAAACCGGCATTCGAAACATGTCTTACACTTGGTCGCAAATCAAACTGAAATTTATTTACGTTTAAAGAAAAACCAACCGCAAGAACATCCGCGAAAGCGAAACCATCAGACATCCTCTCAGTCTCTGTATCCGTAATCATCGGGCCAATACTTCCTAAAATATAAAAAGAACAAGTTTTACTAATTGGCTTTCTAACCAAAAAACCAATGTTTAACACATATTCATGAACCTCTTTTAGCTGCGTATATTTTTCTCTTTTTTCAAGATAATCCGGCTCTTCCGGTTTTATAAAATAAAAATTCAGCAATTGGTGTTTTCCAAAATTGGCTTCCGGCTGAATTAAAATTTCATATTGAAAATGTTTTGTTTCCTTCAATTTATAATACAATTGCAGTTTATAGAAATGATTTGTAAAAGTGTAATCTTTATTATTGAATTCACTTCCAAAACCACAATTGAAACCTATGGCAAACTTAGATTTTACATCTTGCGCCGACATCTTTATTGCAAAGAAAAACATCAAAATAAATAGTAGTTTTTTATTCATAAATGTATTTTAAAACTATTTAAATATAGCACAAAAAAAAAGATCCGGCTTTCACCGGATCTTTTTAATATAATGTAAGCAATTAATTATGCTTTGTTATGCTTGTCTTCGATTGTATGTTTATCATCTTTAGAAATCGTGTCAACCAATACTGGTGTTGCGATAAATAATGAAGAATAAGTTCCTACAACAATACCAACCAACATCGCGAAGATAAATCCTCTGATAGATTCTCCACCAAAGATAAACATCGTTAATAATACAATGATCATCATTAATGACGTATTCAACGTTCTTGATAATGTAGTGTTAATAGAAGCATTTACGATATCTTCAAAAGATCCTTTACGGTTTCCAATGATGAACTCTCTAATTCTGTCAAATACAATTACAGTATCATTCATTGAGTAACCAATAACGGTAAGAATCGCAGCGATAAAGTGCTGATCCATTTCCATGTGGAAAGGCATGAATTTATAACATAAAGAGTAAATTCCTAATACAAAGATAACGTCGTGCGCTACAGCTGCAATCGCACCTAATGAATATTGCCATTTACGGAAAGATACCATTAAGTATAAGAAAATTGCTGCCATTGCACCAAGAACCGCCCAGTAAGAGTTTGTTTTAATATCTTCAGAGATAGAAGCTCCAACCTTAGAAGCTTGTAAAACTCCAACTGTCTTACCATTGTATGAATTAGTAAACTGATCATAAGAAGTATTAGTATAATATTTCTTTAATGCAGCGTATAGTTTTTGATTCACTTCTTCATCAACAGCTACTCCATCTTCTTTGATTTTGTATTTTGTTGTGATTTTCAACTGATCATCATCACCTAAAATTTTAGCTTCAACCGGAGTTCCGAAAGCAGCAGATAATTCATCTGAAACTACAGTTGCGTCAACCGGTTTTTCAAATTTTACCTGGAATGTTCTTCCTCCAACAAAATCAACACCTTCATCTAATCCGTTAACGAAGAAGATAGAAACTAAACTTACTACAACTACAATAGAAGAGAAAATGTATGTGAATTTTTTGATTTTGATAAAGTCAAAGTGGAAATTAGTAAACCAGTTTTTAGTAATGTTTGTAGAGAAAGTTAAATCTCCTTTTCCTGCAATATTTCTATCGATGAAAATTCTAGCGATAAAAATTGACGTAAACATTGAAGTTACGATACCAATTAATAAAGTCAAAGCGAAACCTTTAATTGGTCCAGTACCAAAGATGAAAAGAATAGCTCCCGTTAAAACGTGCGTAACGTTTGCATCAATGATTGAACGCATTGCACCATGCCATCCATAAGATGCTGCTACAGCTTCTGCCAATGATTTACCTTCACGTAATTCCTCTTTTGCTCTTTCAAATATAATAATGTTGGCATCTACCGCAGTACCTAATGTTAATACGATACCTGCAATACCCGGTAATGTAAGTACAAAACCAAAACTTGCCATAATTCCGAATAAGAAAAGTAAGTTCAATAATAATGCTAAGTTAGCATACCAACCTGCTTTACCATAATAGAATACCATCCATAAACAAACTAATAAAAATCCAATTACAGATGACATTGTTCCTGCATCAATTGCAGCCTGACCTAAAGATGGTCCTACAACTGTTGATTGAATAATATCTGCAGAAGCCGGTAATTTACCTGCGTTTAATACGTTTGCTAAATCTTTAGTTTCAGCTACATCAAAAGAACCTGTAATTTCTGATCTTCCTCCTGCGATTGGACCACTAGTAACTCCAGGAGCAGAATAAACGATGTTATCTAAAACAATAGCAATATAACTTTTTTGAGAAAAAGCTCTTCCTGTTAATTCTTCCCAAACTTTAGCTCCCTGACTGTTCATTTGCATAGAAACAGCTGGTTTACCCATCTGGTCAAATGTATCCTTTGCATCAGTTACAAGACCACCGTTCATAGCTGGTACATTGTCTCTGTTTCCTTTTAAAGCGTATAATTCTACAACTTCAACATCTTTTTGTTTTGCATCTTTAATTGTAGTTGGTTTACTCCAAACAAATTTTGCATAATGTTGGTCAGCACCCAATAAAATTCTGATGTCAGCTCTTTTGAAATATTCATTTACAACAGCTGTATCTTTTGGAGCGAAGTAACCTAAAACTGGTCCTCCACCTTGTCCTAAAATTTTATCAAATAATGGATTGTTTCCTTTTTTAGCTTCAGTAGAATCTTTAGTATCAGTTAATAAAGCATTCAATGAATCTTTAGCAACTGTTTTAGTTTCTTTAGTTTTAACTTCAGTCTTTTTTAGAGCTTCATTTGCAGCTACTAAAAAGTTTCCGATTTCTTCTATTTTATAAGTTTCCCAAAACTCTAACTGAGCTTTTCCACCTAATAATTTTTTAATTCTATCCACATCCTTAGCCCCTGGAAGTTCAACTAAGATTCTTCCTGTAGCACCCAATTTTTGGATGTTTGGCTGTGTTACACCAAATTTGTCGATACGCTCTCTTAATACTTTGTAAGCACTTTCGATAGACTCATCAACTTTTTTTCTAATTACTTTTTGCGCTTGTGCATCCGTCATTTCAAAAGCAATTCCGCCTTCTCCCTGTAAGTTTCTGTTAGCAAAAATTTCTGGCGAAGCTAATTTGGTAGTACCGTTTGAATTTGCATCAAAAGCTTCAAAAAATTTATCTAAATAACTTTTATTTCCTTCTAAATTTGCAGTTGCATCAGCTAATGATTTATTAAAAACCGGATTTTTAGAATTGTTTGCTAATCCTTTTAAAACATCTTTAATAGAAATTTGAAGAATAACGTTGATTCCTCCTTCTAAGTCAAGACCTTTATTGATTTGCTTGTTTTTTACTTCATTATAAGTAAAATCAGTAAACCCAAGATTCAACACTTTCTCTTTTCCAATAGAATCTAAATATTTTAGCTCTTTGTCAGGATTATCTCCTGCAATAGCTTTAGCTTCACTTTTGACATTACTTGCCACGTAAGTGAACGAAAGTTGGTAAATACTTACCAATGCAAATAGAATTGCGAAAAATTTAATAAGTCCTTTATTCTGCATTATTACTAAAAATTAATTATGTTTTATTGTTTGTTTTTGTTTTAAAGTACCATAAAATAAGCCCTGACATCATTTTTATAAAACTAAAAAACTAAATCACGAATTACCACATTTTTTTTAAATCGAGCAAATATATAATTAACGGAAAGATTAACCAATTTATTTATTGATTAATCTTAAAAAAAAGACTGCAAAAGTGCAGTCTTCTTCTTTTTTTACGGAAATATTTATACTAAAATCGATTTTAGAGCATCATTCATCCCTCTAACTGCATCTGCACTTTTAGCGAATAAAGCCTTCTCCTGCTCGTTTAAATTGATATCCAGAATTTCTTCTACTCCATTTTTACCTATTATACAAGGCACTCCTATACAGATATCATTTTGTCCGTACTCGCCTTCTACGAAAACAGAACAAGCAATCATTTTCTTTTGATCGTTTAAGATACTGTCTACTAAATAAGCTACAGAAGCTCCCGGAGCATACCAGGCCGATGTTCCTAAAAGACCAGTAAGCGTTGCTCCGCCCACCATTGTGTCTGCAGCAACTTTTTGAAGTACTTCTTCTGAAAGGAATTCTGTTACCGGAATTCCGTTATAGGAAGCCAAACGCGTTAACGGAATCATAGTTGTATCACCATGACCTCCAATTACCATTGCAGAGATATCATTTGCAGGTTTATCCAAAGCCAAAGACAAATAAGTTCTGAAACGAGAACTGTCTAACGCTCCACCCATACCAATAATTCTATTTTTTGGCAATCCGGTAGATTTTAAGGCTAAATAGGTCATCGTATCCATAGGATTCGAAACCACAACTATTATTGTATTTGGGGAATGTTTTAATACATTTTCGGCAACTGTTTTTACAATTCCGGCATTGATACCAATTAATTCTTCACGTGTCATTCCTGGTTTTCTCGGAATTCCTGATGTGATAACCACTACATCACTTCCGGCAGTTTTAGAATAATCGTTGGTTACACCAGATACTTTGGTATTAAAACCTGTATTTGTGGCACATTGCATAATATCCAACGCTTTCCCTTCGGCAAAACCTTCTTTAATATCCAACAACACTACTTCGCTTGCAATTCCTCTATAAGAAATAACATCTGCACATGTAGCTCCAACATTTCCTGCTCCTACAATGGTAACTTTCATATTTTATACTTTATCGGTTATTAATTTGTTTGTTTACTTTATAAAACAACAATTCGTTTAATTGTCTAGTAAATTTAAACAATTAAACGAATTGATGATGTTAAAATTTATTAGGCATCGATGTTTGCGTAAACCGCATTTTTCTCGATAAATTCTCTACGTGGCGGAACTTCATCTCCCATCAGCATTGAGAAAACTCTATCGGCTTCTGCCAAACTATCAATTGTTACCTGACGTAAAGTTCTAAAGCCTGGATCCATTGTAGTTTCCCACAATTGCTCTGCGTTCATCTCTCCAAGACCTTTATAACGTTGGATAGCAGCACTTCCTCCCATTCTCTCATTCGCCTGATCACGCTGAACGTCATTCCATGCGTATTCTTTTTTGTTTCCTTTTTTAACTAAGTATAAAGGCGGAGCTGCAATGTAAACGTGACCTTCTTCGATCAATTCTTTCATGAAACGGAAGAAGAACGTTAATATTAAGGTAGAAATGTGACTACCATCGACATCGGCATCACACATGATGATTACTTTATGATATCTTAGTTTTTCAAGATTTAAGGCTTTACTGTCTTCTGCAGTACCAACGGTAACTCCAAGAGCAGTAAAAATGTTACGAATCTCTTCGTTTTCGAATACTTTATGGTGCATCGCTTTCTCCACATTCAAAATCTTACCACGTAATGGTAAAATCGCCTGAAAATTACGATCACGACCTTGTTTTGCTGTTCCACCAGCCGAATCTCCCTCGACAAGGTAAACCTCACATCTTGCAGGATCCTGCTCAGAACAGTCCGAAAGTTTTCCTGGCAAACCTCCACCGCCCATAACGGTTTTACGCTGTACCATTTCACGAGCTTTTTTAGCAGCGTGACGTGCCTGAGCAGCCAAGATTACTTTTTGGATAATGATACGGGCATCATTTGGATTTTCTTCCAAATAATTTTCTAACATTTCTCCAACTGCCTGAGAAACCGGAGAAACTACTTCTCTGTTTCCAAGTTTTGTTTTTGTCTGACCTTCGAATTGTGGTTCTGCAACTTTTACCGAAATAATAGCTGTTAATCCTTCACGGAAGTCATCTCCCGCAATTTCGAATTTCAATTTATCCAACATTCCGGATGCATCTGCGTATTTTTTAAGGGTTCTTGTTAAACCACTTCTAAAACCTTGTAAATGCGTTCCTCCTTCGTGTGTGTTGATATTATTTACGTAAGAGAAAATATTCTCTGTATAACTTGTATTGTAAATCAAGGCAACTTCAACCGGAATTTCACCTTTTTCGTGATCCATGCTGATCACGTGAGAGATAATTGGCTCACGGTTACCGTCTAAGTAACGAATGTATTCTTTAAGACCTTCATCTGAGTGAAATACTTCAACTTTAAACTCCCCTTTTTCATCTACTTCTCTTTTGTCAGTAAATGTAATTGTGATTCCTTTGTTTAAGAAAGAAAGCTCACGCATACGAGCTGATAAAGTATCATATGAAAACTCTGTAGTTTGAGTAAAGATCGTATCATCAGGATAGAAAGTCTGACGTGTACCTCTTTTATCTGTTTCTCCGATTTGTTTAACCGGATACATTGCTTTACCTCTTTCGTATTCCTGCTCGTAGATCTTACCGTCTCTAAAAACAGTAGATTTCATATGAACAGAAAGAGCATTTACTACAGAAACCCCAACACCGTGTAAACCTCCGGAAACTTTATAAGAATCTTTATCGAATTTACCTCCGGCACCAATTTTAGTCATTACTACCTCAAGTGCCGAAACACCTTCTTTTTTATGTAAATCAACTGGAATACCACGACCGTTATCTTCAACTGTTACCGAACCGTCTTCATTAATTGCAACACCAATGGTATCACAATGTCCGCCCATCGCCTCATCAATAGAGTTATCAACAACCTCATAAACCAAATGATGCAGACCTCGAACTCCCACATCTCCTATATACATCGATGGACGCATTCTTACGTGCTCCATTCCTTCTAATGCCTGAATACTATCTGCTGAATAATTGTTCTTCTTGATTTCTTCGCTCATATAATTTATTCTAAAAAAATGTAATTAGTGTCTAACACGCAAATATATAAAAACGCAAATTATATATCCGTTAAATTCCCATTTAAAGCACGTAAGTTATTAACATATTATCAATAAAACTCTATAAAAAATGGAACTATTGATTTAAATTCCAAATTTTTAAATTCCAAATTCCAAAACGGGAATGATATACAAAAACTAAACTCCAATTTAAGACTCAAGTTTTAAATTTTAAGTTACAAATTACAATATCGAGAATAAAAAAATCCGAAATTAACACTTAAATGTCATTTCGGATTTTTTGACTTTTATAGACACCAAATTTGGAATTTGGAATTTATTTTTTGGAATTCTTACTAAACCGTGATTCCTGATTTTGAGATTTCCACATCTGCTTTTACGTGAGCTGCATTTGCTCTTCCGCTCGGGTCAAGATTTTCCTGCCATTTCGGAATCCATTTTCTAACGGTTTGCGCCGCACTGACCTGCGGATAAAATTTATGAAAAATAGAACGGTACAAATACGCTTCTTTTGTTGTTGGTGAATTATATGGAAATTCTGCAGCAGCGCCTTCTAATTGTGCATCTGTAACCTGAGTTGCACAATATTCTATCAATTCATCAATCCAGCTGTATCCTACTCCATCAGAAAACTGCTCCTTTTGACGCCATAAAATTTCTGTCGGCAAATACGGATTTTCAGGTGTATCAAATGCTTTTCTTAAAATGTATTTTTCGATACCATCATACGTTTTAGGCTGTTTTTCTTCCGGTTTAATTCGGATAGTAGCATCCAGAAATTCTTTGTCCAAAAACGGAATTCTGGTTTCAATTCCATTTGCCATTGTTGACTTATCTGCACGAAGCAAATCGGCAGTAAATAATTTCTGAACTCTTTCGATAGTTTCTTTCTGAAATTCTTCTGTAGATGGCGCATTTCTAAAATACAAATGTCCACCAAAAATTTCATCAGCACCTTCTCCGGAAAGAATTACTTTTATACCTTTCTCTGCAATTACTTTTGATAATAAAAACATTGGCACACTTGCTCGTACCGAAATAATATCATAAGTCTCAATATTCCAGATTATTTTTTCCAGAATTTCAACACCCTGCTGTACCGTAAAGTGAATTTCATGATGATCTGTACCTAAAAACTCCGCTGCTTGTCTGGCTGCTTTTGCATCTGGCGCATCAGCATTTAAAGCAATAGAAAAAGATTGTAGTTTTTTACCATTTTCTGCTGATAATCGGGAAGCAATTGAAGAAAGCAAAGACGAATCTAAACCTCCGGAAAGCAAAACACCATAAGGCATTTGACTCATCAAACGTTTACGAACAGCTTCTGTAAGGCTTTCTCTTATCAACACTAAATCCAGATCCTGATTTGCATTTTCATAATCCTCATATTCCGGCTGATAATATTTTACAAAGCCTTTTTTAGGTGTGTAATAATGCCCCGGAGGGAAAGTCGAAAATGTTTTGCACTGATCTGCAATTGATTTCATTTCAGATGCAAAATAAATCCTTCCTCTTTCATCAAGACCATAATACAATGGCTTTACTCCCATTGGATCTCTTCCCGCGATATAATCGTCTCCATCGACAATTACAAAAGTCCAGTCGCCGTCTAATTTATTGCAAAAATCATATCCAAATTCTTCGTACAAATGCACAATAACTTCAGAATCTGACTTTGTTCTAAACGTATGCTCTTTCAGAATTCCATTTTTCAGTTCCTGATAATTATAAATTTCTCCATCATGAATTACCCATGCATCTTTTGTACCCTGAATTGGCTGTTTCCCCGATTGTAAATCGACAATCGCTAAACTTTCATGACAAATGATACTGCCATTTTTCAGGATTTGAAAATCACTTTCATCAGGCCCACGGTGCGACATTCTTTTAGAAAGCTCTCTTACGAGTTGCGGGTCTTTTCCTTTGCCAATAACGGCCAATATTCCAGACATACGATTGTATTTTTTATTCTTTATTTTTTTTTAAAAGTGGTGCAGGTTTATTTTAGCAAAAAAAACTAAATTTAAAATATTCTGTTGGGGAATGTCAAATATAAAAAAGAAAGTTAAATAATTGCTAATAATTATCCTCAAGTAATTGAAATATTACAAATTAACATTTTTAGACAAGAAAAACGTCCTCAGAAACTGAGAACGTTTTTCTAATAACTAAAATATTAAGTAACTAAGTTTATGCTTTTTCGTAAGCATCATCATGCACACTCGCAACCGCTCTACCAGAAGGATCGTTCATGTTTTTGAAAGCTTCATCCCACTCCAACGCAATTTTTGTACTACAAGCCACACTTGCTTCCTGTGGCACGCATAATGCTGCTGCATCACTTGGGAAATGTTCTGCAAAGATTGAACGATAGTAATATTCTTCTTTTGAAGTTGGTGTTTGTAACGGAAATTTATATTTCGCATTTGCCAATTGTTCGTCTGAAACTTCTTTGGCTACCACTTCTTTCAAAGTATCAATCCAGCTGTAACCTACTCCATCAGAAAATTGCTCTTTTTGTCTCCATGCTACACTTTCAGGCAACATATCTTCAAACGCTTTACGAACAACCCATTTCTCCATCGGGTGTTCTTTGTTGATCATTTTATCTTGTGGATTGATGCGCATGGCAACATCCATAAATTCTTTATCTAAAAACGGTACACGACCTTCGATTCCCCAGGCTGCCAAACTTTTGTTGGCACGTAGACAATCGTACATGTGTAATTTACCTAATTTACGAACGTTTTCTTCGTGAAATTCTCTAGCGTTTGGTGCTTTGTGGAAATATAAATAACCTCCGAACAACTCATCTGCACCTTCACCAGACAGCACCATTTTAATTCCCATTGATTTAATAACTCTGGCCATTAACCACATTGGTGTTGAAGCTCTTACCGTAGTTACATCATAAGTTTCTAAGTTGTAGATTACATCACGAACGGCATCTAAACCTTCCTGAATTGTAAATTTAATTTCATGGTGAATTGTTCCGATATGTTTTGCAACGATTTGTGCTGCAGCTAAATCAGGAGAACCGTCAAGTCCAACTGAAAAAGAGTGCAATTGCGGATACCAGGCATCTGTAGTATCATCAGATTCAATACGTTTTTGTGCAAATTTTTTGGCTACAGCCGAAGTAATAGACGAATCTAAACCTCCTGAAAGTAAAACTCCGTAAGGAACATCACTCATTAATTGTCTGTGAACTGCTGCCTCAAGAGCTTCTTTAATGGCAGGAATACTAGTTTCATTGTCTTTTACAGCATCATATTCTGTCCAGTCTCTTTTGTACCATTGCACAAATTCACCGTCCTGGCTCGTCATATAATGTCCCGGAGGAAACAATTGAATTTTTGTACAATATCCTTCTAAAGCTTTCAATTCAGAAGCCACATAAAAAGTTCCGTGTTGATCCCAACCAATGTATAATGGAATAATTCCCATGTGATCACGAGCAATAAAATACTCATCTTTCTCCACATCATAAATCGCAAATCCGAATATTCCGTTCATTTCATCTACAAAGTGAGGTCCTTTTTCTCTGTAAAGAGCTAAAATCACTTCGCAGTCACTTTCAGTCTGAAAGTTATATTTTCCTTCAAATTGTTTACGTAAATCTCTGTGGTTGTAAATCTCACCATTTGCTGCTAAAACCAGTTTTTTATCTTCTGTAAATAAAGGCTGTTTTCCCGAAGCCGGATCAACAATTGCCAAACGCTCGTGAGAAAGAATTGCTTTATCATTGCTGTAAATCCCGCTCCAGTCCGGTCCACGGTGACGAATGATTTTAGACATTTCTAATACTTGAGGTCTTAAAGCTTCTGCTTTTTGTTTTAGGTCAAAGGCACATACGATTCCGCACATAATTATATATTTTTATTTGTAAATTTTATTTTGATAGGGCAAAGATGCGGTATTGGTTATAATTGAAAAACACAAATACCTATTTCAGTTATAATTTTAAACCATAAAATTGTTTTTACATGTAAAATGTAAAATTTTAGCATGAAAAAACGCCCCGAACTTGAAAATTTTAATTAAGTTAAATAAAAGCTCTAAATTACAATGCTTATAAGAAAACATTTAAAAATGTTTTCTTATAAGCATTGTAAATGGCAAGCCAGAAAATAGTCATTAACAGAAATAGCAAATGCGAGTTCCGTAAGAGTATTACTAACTTCTTTCCTTTATCTGATTATTCAACTCTTCTGAATTACCATTTAACTCTTTAACTAGTAAATGTATTTTAGTACAAGGGTTATGAATTGAATAATTAGTACAATTGTGAGTTGAAAGCAATCGCTCCGCATTTTTTATTGCTAAATCCTGACTACCATATGTTTCTAAAACAGCATACATATCTTTACTGTTTTTTTCATAAACAAACTTTTTAGACTTTTTACTTTTGGATTGAATAGCAATTTTAGAATTCACTTCTTTTTCTAAAGCCGATTTATATTCCTCTCTGGACATAGCGGTATTCCTATATTGAAAATGCAATAAATACCACAACTCAAAAGCCTCATTTGTCCAGCCCACTTTTATAGCATTATTTTCCGCTAAAATAACAGCACTATTGAAATTATTAGGGCTAAAACTATCTTTATCAAAAACCGCCCAAACACTATCGTATTTCTGACTAGATTTATCTCTTGCTGCAATTGTTCTCTTTACTAAATCTTTAGTATTTGTACCTTCACCTAAAGTATCAATTGTATAAACAAAAGATTTTACATTCGTTTTGAAAGACTTAAAATAATTAGGCTCTGTTTTTTCACCTTCACAAACTATCAAAAAATAAACTCGAATTTCTTTAGTTTTTTCTTTACGCTTCTTTTCTACTCTTGCAGTACGTTTTAAAATAGAATTATCAATTTTAATAATATTTGCCATAATTTATATTTCTTGCAAATTAGAAATATATGGAATTGCACCGTAACGACCTCTTATATAATCTGCTTCGAAACTTCTGTCTTTACGAATAGTTTTTCCATCTTCATCTTTAAATTCTAATAATGAATACATATCAGTAGCTTCAAAATTATCTTTCTCAGTAAACCAAATTTGATCCCTTCTAAATAAATTTGCTCCCAATAAATTAGTATCATGGGTAGTGAAAATTAACTGAGCATTTTTAGGATTTGTAATAGGATTATTAAAGAAGTTAATAATTTCTTGTGTTAAAACTGGATGTAATTTTGCATCTAATTCATCAACAATCAAAACACAACCCAGCTTTATTGCAAAAACAATATGTCCTGATAAATCAAAAATCTTATTAGTCCCCGAAGATTCATTTTCTATCATTCTAAATTGCATATTAGATATCAAATTACCTTTGTTATCATATTTATTATGAAGAGTCTTAAGTCTATGTTTAAAGTTCACTTTATCATCAGACTCAATTATAAAACTCTCAAACCCTAAATCTAATTTTTTAATAAAATTATTTACTAATGTTTTGTTGCTCTCATTTTCACACATAAAATCAGTTGCATATATACTGCCCTCATGTTCTAAGCCTGAGAGAATAAAAAAGCCGATAGTAGAATCCATAATATCTTTTGCAATTTTACTATTAAATTGATCGGCAACGGATATAAAAAGACCATTATTCCTTGTCTTTTCTTCAAGTCCTTTTGCCTCAACAAAAATATCTCCTACACCAATTCCATCTATATTTCTAACGAAATATACATCCTCCTTTTTAGAATTTTCTTTAGAAATATAAAGCCATTCAGAATAAATTTTATCATTATCTAATTCGAAACCATATCGATATCGCGCTTTATTTTTCAAAAAAAGAATTTCAAAAAAAGAAGGTTTATTTTCAGTTTCTGTGTTCAACAAAAATGGTTTAGCTTTTAACTTATCAGTAGAATTTAATCTTGACGAATTCTTAATTGTCTCAATCATAAAATCCAAAGCCTTTATAAAATTACTTTTACCGCTTGAATTCGCTCCGTAAATAACTGCAGACCGAAGCACTTTATACTTCCCATCTTTGACAACATTATCTTTATGTTCAGTAATACTTCCTGCTTCTAAACTAAATGTTTTTTTTTCTTTGAAGGATAAAAAATTTCCTACTGTAAATTCTAACAACATAGTTATATTTTTTAATTGAGAAAATTTCTCAAATTTTAAACAAATATAAACATAAAACACTTCCGCGCATTTTAAATTGAGAAAAAATCACAAACTTAAAACTAAAAAACCCCTTCAATCGTATAATGCGTTTTATTAATTTCAAAAGTAAACCCAACCTTATTCCCCATTAAATGTGCCCCCAAAGGAGATTGCGGAGAAAGTGCAATTACATTTATTCCGTCGATTGTAATTTTAGGAAGCGCCACACTCAAATACAAATGAATTCCGTTTGCTTTTACCAAACTACCTGAAATAATATTCTCAGTTGTTTTTGAAGCGTCAATTTTATCTAAAATCGCTTTTTGTGTTATTGCTTCTTTTAGTTTATTAGTGAGTTTTTCCTGTTCGATATGCATCATCGACAAAGCCGTTTCGTGTTTATCGCCGGCAGAACCTTTGGCATCGTTTTTAGAATCTTCGGTCAAAGCCGAAATCATGTCCCTAAAAACATCTATTCGGTCCTGAACCATTTGTAAATAATAAGAATGTATTTTTTGTTTGAAATCCATAAGTTGTATGCCACAAAGGCGCTAAGTCGCAAAGATCGTAAAAAAAAGTAAGCCACGAATTCACAAATAATATTAAATTAATTCGTGAATTCGTGGCAAAAAACTTAAAATAAACTTCGTGCCTTAGCGCCTTCGTAGCAAACTAAAAATCGAATTTATAATTTGCTCCGCCTAAAACCTGGAATCCCTGAACAGGATAATTCAGCCATTTTTCGTAAGCCTGATTTCCGATATTATTTAATTTTAAGAAGAAAGTCAAACGGTCGCTGAATTTGTAGCCCAAATGTGCATTGGCATCAAAATAACTTTTTAACGAAATCACGGTTGGTTCTGTCACTAAATCTAAGTTTGATTGCATGTCTTTACGTTCGCCCACATAAAAAACATTTAAACCAGCGTACCATTGTTTTGTAATATTTACATCCAGACTTGAACTTAATTTCATAGTTGGTAAATTCCATGCTTCTAACTGGCCATCTGTTTTGTAACTATTAAAAGTTCCGTTGATTCCAAAAGTCACGTTTTCAGAGAAATCAGCTTTTAATTCTCCGTAAAAACGAAACGTTCTGATGTCTTCGTAAACAACTCCAAAAGAGTTTCCGTATTCATAATTTTGGTTGGTAATATCTTCTGTATAATCATTGCTTTTAAACAACGCTTTGTCTTTTTCGTTTAAATAAGAACCTGTCAGATTATAGCTTACATTGTTTGCCAGTTTCCCTTTTAAACCTGCAAAAACATTATATTGAGTACTTGAAGGTCTCATGTTTAAAGTTGGTGACAAAAATGGATTTTCGGTAACAAAATCTGCATATGAATTCTGATTTAAACTTCCATTTACTCCAGTATAGAAAATCATTAAATCCCCAACCAATTTATAAGAAGCATTTACTTTCGGATAAATATAAAACTTGTTTCCGCTGTTTTCAGAATCTAAAGCATAAAACAATCCAGCTCCTAATTCCAGAGTCCAATCGTTTTCATTCACCACAAAACTTGGCTCAATTCCAAAGTTTGTCAGACTATATTTTACAGGTTCCGTATTCGTCTGAAAATAATTATTTTCAAAACTTCCGCTTACATGATCAATAATAACATTTGTATTAATTGACTGATCCATAACATCAACTTTAAAAGTCGGTTTCAAATAAAAACGATTTTCTGAAGAAGAAAAACTATCTGAAAAATGTGTAAATCTTGTTGCCACTTTACTAAAAATTCCGTCTGTAAAATCGATGTTTCCACCCAAAGAAATCGTATTATAAGAATGATTTGGATTGATTTTGTCTACTAGAATAAAATGATCTTGTGGAAGCAAAGTCGAACCAAAATCAACCGGCAAACCGTACCAATTGTAAATTTGATTTTGATATCCTAAATCTATATTCCACGACATATCGCGATTGTTCTGACCGTAACCCACATTTAACGCTGTATCATAAAATTCATCATTCAAATCAATATCTTTAATTCCGCCTTGCGATGAATGGTGGCGAAACATTCCCGCAACGTAATCATTGTTTCCTAAATCCTGCGTAACAAACAATTCAGCATTTAGCGTACCATAATTTCCAACGCCCAAAGTAGCGTAATTATTAAACAAACGTTCTTGTTTTGATTTATCTACACTTGCTGCTTTTCCTTTTGATGGTGTAAAAGTCGAAGCCACAGGAACAGATAAAATGCTGTATTTTATAGTTTCTTTTGCCTGATTTCCCGAATCGTCAAGCGAAGGAGTTTCTTTTACTTTAAAAGCATCCGATATAGTTGGCGAATAAGGCTTTACAACATTTACAGTTTCGGTACCAATTGTTTCTTCTTTCTTCTGCGAAAACGAAAGCTGAAAAACAAACAGTAAAATCAAAATGATAGTTTTATTCTGGAAATTAATTTTCATATTTTATTTTTTTGAGAACAAAGAGAAAAGAATATAGAAAATAGACTTTATACTAAATCTATATTTCTTGTTCAATAATCTTTTTTCTTTATTCTATTCTCTTTATTCTAAAATCTATATTCTATTCTCTTTATTCTATATTCTTAATTAAACTTCCCATTCGCCTTTTGCAACAAACTGGGCATTTCCTCCTATTTGAATATTAAAATTATTCTCGGTTAATTTTCCTTTAAAATGAATTTGCGACGGACGGTTGATATAATCTCCCTGATAATTGATTAATTCGAATTCAGGTTTATGATATTTTAACAGAAAAGCTTGCAAACAAGTACTCGCGCTTCCTGTCGCTGCATCTTCAACCAGTTGATTGTGTTCGATACACAACATTCTGCTAAACAGTTTTGAGCCTTCTAAATAATAAAAATACAAACCTCTGTGTGTGGTTTTGCAATGCTTTTTCAACCATTCATCGGTTTTATCTTTATCTAAAACCAAATTTTCCAAAGCTCTTTTACTGCTTAATCCAACCATGACAAAAGCGCTCCCGGTTGTAACTTCCTGAATTGGAAATTGATTTTCAAAATCTTCTTTTTTTAGATTGCTAAACGCCGGGAAATCTTCTTTCGAAAAAACATCCCAGAATTTTGGCTGTGCCGCTTTTAACCAAATCAAATCGTTAGATTGATGAATTGAAATGGGTCCAATCGGAACATTTAATTGTATACTTTCTGGTGCATTATCAAATATTTTATTAATCAAAACCCATGAAGTTCCAATTATCGGATGACCCGCAAACTGCATTTCCTGCGATGGCGTAAATATTTTAATTTCTGCCTTATTATTTTCTTTATCCAATTTGGTCACAAAAGTGCTTTCTGCAAAATTAATTTCGCGTGCAATCTTTTGCATTTCTTCTGAACTTAAATTTTCAGCATCCAAAAAAACAGCCAATTGATTTCCGGCATATTTTTTATTTGTAAAAACATCAACTATATAAAAAGGTAAACTCATTTTTTTTTAAGATTTTAAGAGAATAGAATATAGAGAATAGACTTTCAATCTTTGCTCTTATATCTATTTTCTTTATTCTATTTCTATATTCTTTATTCTATACTCTTTATTCTTATTTAGTAATCGACGAATTGGTTTTAGACTCTTCCAATTTAATCGCACTTAATTCCCTTTTTGCTTCTTCAACTACATCTGGATAATCTGTAAAATTGTTTATTACGTTATCCAAAATATAAGTTGCCTGATAGCTGTCTTTTAATCCGTAGAAGTTTTTCGCCATTAAAACCAAACTTTTTGCTCCATAATATTTGTAACCGGAATAGTTTTTTGCCAGTTTTTGAACCGCCACATTCGATGCGTCAAATTTGCCTTCTTTGGTTTTAAAATATGCATCATAATACAATGCTTCTGCCGCTAATTCTCCTTTTGATGTTGCTGATAATTTTGCGTAAGCTGCTTTTGCTTTGTCTTCATCACCGGTTTGCATTGCGGCACGAGCCACGATAATCTGAGCATCCGATTTCACATTGGCATCTGCTTTTGCATTTTGTAAAACTTTGTCAGCATAAATAACAGAATTGTCGTAATCTTTTTTCTCGTAGTAACATTTCATCAAATTAGCCTGCGCAAAACTTTTATTTTGTGGATAATCTGCTTCGTTTTCTAAACGTATTAAAACCGGAATCGATTTATCGCAGTCTTTCGCTTTTAAGAAAATTTGCGATAATCTCGTTAAAGCCTGTTCTGTAAATTCGTTTCTTGGCTGACCAATTACGTATTGATAATTAGGTATTGATTTCGTTTCTGAACCTTCTGCATAAAGCAATTGCGCCAAATAAAAATTAGCTTCAAGCGCATGCATTCCTGATGGAAATTTAGTAACATAACCTGTAAAACCAGTAATTGCCAGTTTGCTGTTATTTTGACTGTATTGTTTAAAAGCACCTTCGTAAGTATCGTTATCCAAATCAACATCGGTTACAGCAACAAAATCTAAAGTACGAACCCAGGTTGCGTATTCATCCACTTTTCCTGAATCAACATAAATCAATCTGGCTGTTGAAACGGCTTCTAAAGCTTCGGGAGTTTTTGGAAATTCAGCCGCTACTTTTTTGAATTTTATCAAAGCCTGCTCATCACGATCTGAATTGTAATAAATCAAACCTTGTCTTAAAATTGATTTTGAAGTAAATGAACCGTTTTTATATTCTGAAATCAACTGATCATAAGTTTTAATCGCCTGATCGTTCTTTTTATCTGCAACATAAGTATTTGCCAATTCGAACAAAACATCATCGCGATATTCCGATTTTTTATACATCTGAAGGAAATTATTCAGCTCCTCTATTTTCTTGTCATTTCTGGACATAAATCCATAAGAAATGGCTTTTTGAAACTGCGCATAATCTGCATCAACACCTTTGGCATCAATTGCTTTGGCGTAAGCCTCCATCGCCTGACTGTATTTTGAACTCACAAAACGTGAATCTCCCAAACGCAAATACGAATCATTCAAACGCACTTTATCTGCCTTAGAATTATCGATTTGTGCCTGAAATGAATTCGCAGCCTGATCGTATTCTTTCAGTTTAAAATAGGTATATCCAATATTATAATTGATGTTTTTATATTCGTCTGTCTGTTTTGCTGCTGCCAAACCAGCAAATTGTTTGTAGCTTATTAAAGCCGACTGAAAATCATCTGCAAGATATTCACATTCTGCTTTCCAAAAAGTGGCGCGAGCTGTAACTTCAGGATTTTTTTGTTCCTTGACAGCGCCATTAAACATTTTTAAAGCTTCGGCATAATTAGATTCGTTGTATAATTCTAATCCTCTGTAAAAAAGGACTTTTTGATACGCTAACTTGTTTTCTGGAGTTTTATTTTTTTCTAATAAAATTAAAGCTTCTTTGTAGTTTTTAGAAGAAATATAAGAATCTACCAATAGTTTTTCAACTTCGGCTTTACTGGAATTGTTTGGATATTTTTTTAAGAAATCAAGTAAAATTCCCGGAACAGTTTGATAAGCGTTTCCGATTTCATAACTTAATTTAGCATAATTTAAAGCAGCATCTTCCTGAATTTGTGCGTTAAAATCCATTTCAGAAGCATTTTTAAAAGCATTTAAAGCTTCTTGTTTTTTGCCTGTATTTAAATACGCCAAACCTAAATGATAATAGGCATTTTGTGCCACGAAATCTTTTCCTTCAATAATTTTATTGAATTGAGAAATGGCTTTTTCGTACTCTTTTTGTTCGTAATACGCGTAACCTAATTGGTAGAAATCCGTATTATTCCATTTTCCTTTTTTTCCTGCATATTGCTCTAAATACGGAATTGCTTTACCATATTGTTTTAGGTTGAAATAACTTTCACCAATAATTTTATTTAATTCTGATTTTTCAAGTTCATTTGATTTGCTCATGGCAGCCTGTCCCAAATCGATTGCTTTTTGAAAATTCCCTAATTTAAAATTCATATCAGCCTGAAAATACGAAAGCTTTTCTTTGTATTTTTCTTCGCCAGAAACTTCATCAAAATATTTGGTCGCTTCTTTGTAATCGTCCCCTTCATAAGCCATAAAACCTAAATAGTATTTGGCTTGAGAACCAAATTCCGGCGAATTCACGACTTTGTTAAAATACGTTGTGGCTTCTTTTTTATTTTTTGCGTTAAAATAACTGTATCCTTTCTGGAAATTAAATTTATCCTGATCAGATTTGCTCATATAGCTTTCATCCACTCTGTCAAACCATTGCAGGGCTTTTGGGTAATTTCCCTGTTCGAAGAAAAAATGAGCAACCTCAATATAAGCCTGATTTTGTTTGGTACTTGTTGGATAATCTTCTACGAATTTTTCCATTAGTTCATCGGCATTTGCCTGATTGGTTCTAATGGCGCAATTGGCGATATAATAAGCACAATCTGATTTAACTTCTTCTGTAGTCGCCTGATTTTTTACATATTCAAATATATGTTGTGCCGAAGCGTATTGTTTGTCATTATATAAAGCCAGTGCTTTGTCAAAATCCTTTAAATCGTAGGTATATATAGCTGATTTTTGTGCCGAAACTATGGTCGAAAAAAAGACAAATTGGAGTAAAAAGAACCAGGAAAGTTTACGCATTTTAATTATATTTAGTATTCAAATGTATCATTTTATACCGTTTATAACGAAACGTTTCAGGCTTTTATTATGAACAAAAATTTTAATAGTTGTTATTTTAAAGCTTGTGACGTCTCAAAATATTGGTTTTCAAACTTTTTAAAATAAACATTTACAAGGAATAAAAAAGAGCCTATTCGTAACTTCTTAAAAAACTGCACCTTATTCTGTATTTTTTTTGGAGAGCTTAGGATCAACTGTACTTTTCTGCCCCAGGTTAGATTCTATTTCGTATCTTTATTTTATTAGGCGTTCATCACAAATGATTAAAATTTATTTTGAATCCAACCGTTATCTTCTTACTTTTACCATTAAAATTGAATTTATTATGTCACAAACCGTACTATCTCTTAAAGAAGTCACTATATATCAGGAAGGAAGAAAAATTTTATCTCATATTAATTTAGATGTTCAGCATGGCGAATTCATCTATATAATAGGAAAAACAGGTTCAGGAAAAAGTAGTTTCATGAAAACTTTGTACGGAGATTTGCCTTTAACGGAAGGTGAAGGTCATATTGTTGAATTTGACTTAGCCGATTTAAAGGAAAAAGATATTCCATATTTAAGACGTAAAATCGGAATTGTATTTCAGGATTTCAAATTGCTGCCGGACCGTTCTGTAAAAGATAATATGCTTTTTGTTTTGAAAGCTACAGGTTGGGTTGACAAAGAAGGAATGGAACGTAAAATCGATGAAGTTCTGGATAAAGTGGGTATGAAAGATTATATTAACAAAATGCCACACCAACTTTCCGGAGGTGAACAACAGCGTGTTGCGATTGCAAGAGCTTTACTTAACGATCCTGAATTTATTCTTGCCGATGAACCAACCGGAAACCTTGATCCTCAAACAAGTTCTGAAGTTCTTGAAGTATTGAAAAAAATCAACGCAAACGGCAAAACAGTTATTATGGCCACACACGATTATGCCTTATTGATGAAGTTTCCATCTAAAACATTAAAATGTGAAGATGAGAGAATATTTGAAGTGGTGCAACGTAGCGTATAATGCTTTCTATTTTAATTCCGGTTTATAATTACAACATTTTACCTCTTGTAAATGAGTTAGTAAAACAATGTAATTTTAGGGGAATTGACTTTGAAATTTTATGTCAGGACGACGCATCAAATTCTTCCGAAAATATTTTAAACCAGGAAATCAATCTTCTTCCAAATTGTTCATTTTTTGTAAATGAAACTAATTTGGGACGAGGAAAAAACATTAATTCTCTTTCTTTAAAAGCAATTTACGATTGGTTGCTTATTTTGGATTGCGATACTTTTCCGGCTCAAAATGATTTTGTAAAAAAATATATTGATGCCATTTCAAATTTGAAAAATAATATCCTTTTTGGAGGAATTATTTATGAAGATAAAAAACCGGAAAGTGACCAGCTTTTGCGCTGGGTTTATGGTAATAAAAGAGAAACTGTCACAATTTTGACTTCTAATTTAATAATTAAAAAAGAAGTTTTTCTTCAATATCCTTTTGATGAATCCCTCACAAAATATGGTTATGAAGATTTGCTTTTTTTCTCGGTTCTAAAAGCCAATCATTTTGAGATTTTAAGAATTGAAAATCCAACTTTTCATCTCAATTTAGAAACTTCAAAAGCATTTCTGGATAAAACAAAAATTGCTTTAGAAAACCTTATGTTTCTTTATGATTCAAAAAAAATAAAGAAAGAAGAAAACAAAATTACAACTTCATTTGAATTTCTGAAAAAACTAAAATTAATATACTTTTCAGCTTTTCTTTTCAGGAAAAACCAAACCAGAATTGAACGGAATTTATTTTCAAAAAAACCTTCTTTGTTTTTGTTCGACCTTTATAAATTAGGTTATTATTGTACTTTAAAAAAATAATCCATGGCCTTTTCGATTGTTATTCCGTTGTACAACAAAGCCGATTATATTGAAAACACCTTAAAAAGTGTTCTCAATCAAACTTTTACTGATTACGAAATTATTGTAATAAATGATGGTTCAACAGATGATAGTTTCACAAAAGTAAAAGAGTTTAACGACAGCCGCATACAGTTTTTTAATCAAAAAAATCAAGGTGCATCTGTAGCACGAAATCTCGGAATTGAAAAAGCGAAATATGAATATATTGCTTTTTTGGATGCAGATGATTTGTGGATGACCAATCATTTAGAAATATTAAATGCCTTAATACAAAATTTCCCTAACGCTGGTATTTTTGCCTCACGTTATGAATTGATATTTAATAATGGAAAAAATGATATTCCAAATTTTAAAGGAATTTCTGCAGATTATGAAGGTATAATTTCTGATTATTTTAAAACCAGTCTGCCTTATCCTGTTGTTACATCATCTTCAATTGTAATTCCTAAAAGTGTATTTGAAAAAACTGGTTACTTTAAACCCGCTATATCAAGCGGACAAGATGTTGATATGTGGATTCGAATTGCATCAAAATATCCTGTGGCGATAAGCAATAAGGTTACAGCATCTTACTTACATTATATTGAAGACAGTCTTTCAAAAACTCCAATATTAGACAAAAAATTGAACGATTTTAAGGATTATAAACAAGAAGAAGAAAATAATCCAAGCCTGAAAAAATATCTTGATACTTACAGATTAGAATATGCTTTGCAATATAAAATTGCCGGGAATCACAAAAAATCGAAGGAATTATTTAAAAATATTTTAAAAAAAAATATTCCTTTTAAAACCAGATTAATATACTTTTTACCGAGGTTTGTTTTAATCTTTTTATTAAAAATAAAAAAGTTTTTAAGAAAGAATGGTTTTAATTTTTCTATTTATAATTAGAGTACTTAATAAACTCATCAAAGTCTCTAATATAATCTTCTTCAATATAAACTTCTGAAGCTACAACTAAACAAATCGAACCTGAAGAAAAATTTCGAAGTTCTCTCCAAATCCCCGAGTTAATCAATAAGCCTTCAAATGGTTTGTTTAAGGTAACAATTTGCTCTTCTTTGCCATCATTTAAAACTACATCAAAACTACCGCTCAAAGCCACTAAAAACTGTTGAAGATTCTTATGAGCATGTCCGCCTCGCTCTGATCCCGTAGGCACATCATATAAATAATAAACCCTTTTTATATCAAAAGGAACCGTATCATTTTCTATCACAGAAAGATTTCCTCTTCGTTCTTCTATTTTTGGAATTGATATAATTTGAACTCCTTTATTATTTGTTTTCATATTGTATTCTTTCAAATTTTTGATGACCCTTTTTGGCGCTTTTTAGGGCATTCTTGATATTTCTAAATTCTATTTTACGCTGTTTTAAGTCAAAAAATAATTTAATAAAGATCCAAAAAATATAGTTCCTTTTGAAAATTCTTGTAAATAACGCACCTTGTATATAATATTTTTCATGAATACTTTTTTTATCTGAAGAAGTAAGGTTCTCATGTTTTACAATGATTTGAGGTTCAAATAAAAGCTTCTCATTTTTTTTCTTAAAATCAAACAAAAAAATAGCTTCTTCCCCCATTTCGAAAATAGCACCTAATCCAAAATTTTCATCAAACCGAATCTTTTCCTGCTCAAGAATTGATTTATTCACCGTTATTTCTATGGAGCTGGTATTTAAAATATCAAAAGTATCCAAATCCTTTTTGGGATGAGAAGGATAATTCTTCATCAAATTTCCGTTTGAATTTATAGCACAAAAATTGATTACGGCTGCATGTGGAAATTTATTGTAAGCGGTTATTATTTTGCTGAGAAATTCTTCCTGGTATATTACGTCATCATCTGCTATTACAAGAATTTTTCCGATAGCATTTTCAAAAGCTACGTTTCGGCTTTTAGACAAACCTTTTTCAAAAGAATTTACAACTCTGACCTTTGAATAGTCAGAAGTCAAAACTGTTTCATTCGTGGTTTGATTAATAATTAAGATTGTAAAATTAGAGAAATGCGAAAACGGAAACATCGGCAACAAAAAATCTAATGATTTTCTGTTCATTGTTGAAATTAAAATTTCGATGTCTGTATCCTTAAAAAAACTACCCTCCTTATGTTTCATATTCAAACAAAAGTAAAAATACTAAACGAAAAAGAGTACATTTTAAAAACATCTATTTTAATTTTTACTAAAGCTTAATATTAGAATAAATAAAATAGTATCATAAACCAGTATAATATTTTTATTTTTGATCTTTTCAATCAGAAATTTCATTTCAACTTTTGATGCTTTTTATGCAAAACCTACCTTTAGTCAGTATTATTTGTTTGTGTTACAATCATGAAAATTTTGTAGTTGAATCTTTGAATTCAGTTTTGAGTCAAAGTTATGAAAACATAGAACTTATCATTATCGATGATTTTAGCAATGACTCTTCTAGAAAAACAATTAAAAATTGGCTTGAAAATCATCCAGATATCAAATTTATTGCAAACGAAAGCAATTTAGGAAATACCAAAACTTTTAATAAAGCACTTCAATTTGCCAAAGGTGGTTATATAATTGATTTGGCTGCTGACGATATTTTACTGCCAAATTGCGTGGAGACACAAGTAAATACATTTTTAAATTCTAAACAGAAGAAATTAGCAATTGTTTATGGAAATACCGAAGTAATATCAGAAAACAAAGATCATATTCGTTATTATTATAACGTTAATACAGCAAAAAAAGCATTGATAAAGCCGGCATCAGGAGATATTTATTTATCGATGTTAAATCAAAGCAGTATGATTTGTTCTGTTTCTTCAATGATAAAACGAGATGTTCTGGAAGAATTAAAAGGCTACGACGAAAATTTGGCTTATGAAGATTTAGATCTTTGGATTAGAATCTCCCGAAATTATAATTTTGAATTTATTGATGCCATTTTAGTTCAAAAAAGAGAAGTAGAAAATTCATTAGGAAATCAGTTTTATAAAAAATTTAACCGCAGAACAAGAGAAATAAACCGTTCCAGTTATCTTGTTATTAAAAAAGCAATTGCCTTAAATAAGACTAAAATTGAAAATAAAGCACTCTTAAAAAGGATGCATTATGAAATGACGAAAGCTTATAAAACATTTGACATTTGGTTGTTTATCAAATACATTCCTTTAGAACTAAGATTGAGGTTTTTCTAAATTCATTACATTTTCTGTTTTAGAAAATCATTTACAATTTGCGAAAATTTTGGAAAACGAAATTATTCTCTTAAAATTCAATTTGTTAGATTGTTATTCTTTCTTAAGCTTCAAAAATAATTGACAAACCTCTTTTAGCTCCTCTAACTTTAATAACCAGCAAAGGAATAAATAAGTTATTAATCCAAGAATACTACCAAAAAATAACTGCAACACTAAATTATCTACAAAGCAAGACATAACAAATACCGAGATTGCCATTCCTATTGTAGCTATCAAAAACGGTAACATATCCTTTAATTGACGTATTAGGCCATAACCATAAAGTTTTCCTGGAAAATAGGTATTCATAACAAAAAACAGGGCCGAAGTAATAACATGTCCAATTACTATGGCTTTTATTCCTAAAGGAATTGTAATTATCATTGCTATCACAGTTATAGGCAGTTTAGACAAATCTACTTTCAGATATAAATCAGGTCGTCCAGCAGCATTTAATAAATTCAGATTCATCACACTTATAGGCAGAAAAACACGTGAAAAAACGAGCCATTGTAAAAGTGGAATTAGAGAAATCCATTTATCAGTAAGTAATAGAGTTACAATTGGCTTAGCAAGTAAAGCAATAAGAGTCATAAGGGGAATGATGAAAAAAGCTGACATACGAATCATTCTGCTGCAAATAGAAGCTAATTTCTCTTTATCGTGTTGAACCGATGTTAGAATTGGAAATGTAGCTTGCTGTAATATACTTCCAATTGTACCAGCAGATACATCTGCCATGCTCTTCGCTCTTGTATAATATCCTAATGAAGCGGTAGAATAAAATTTTCCTAAACAAATATTATAAACATTATTTAACAATTGAGCATACAATCCGGCCATTAAAAGCCTTGAACCATAACCAAATAACGATTTAAAAGATTCTTGAGAAAAAGCAATGGAAGGTCTCCAATTACTTAAAAACCATAAACACATTGAGGAGGCCAGAGAACTCATGATCATTTGAATTACTAATGACCAAACTCCAAGTCCATTTACGGCAGCTATTATGCCACATAAACCTCCCGCGACCATTCCAATTACATTGCTTTTTGCTATGGATTTGAAATCAATCAGAATTGTCAGTTTTGTTCGTTGAACTATTGCAAAAGCATTTAAAAACAAACTTGAACTCAGAATTCTTGTTAAGTCTGTTAAACGAGGCTGCTCAAAAAAAGCAGAAATAAAAGGTGCTGAGAAAAACAGAACTAAATAAAAAAAACCGCTTACAAGTAAATTAAACACAAACAACGTAGAAAAGTCAACATCTGATCTGGATTGACGCTGAATCAAACCTGTACCCAGTCCGCTTTCAATAAAAGTTTGTGAGATCGCTATAAAAATGGCCAATATTCCTATTAAACCAAAATCCTCAGGCAGCAAAATTCGGGCAAGCACTATACCTACAACAAACTGCCCTAATTGAACTGCAAATTTGTCAACCGCTGACCAAATAATTCCTTTTGTTGCAGTTGATTTTAAAGAGGTATTTTGCATTTTATGCTAATTTTTTTTCGATCAAATTATAATGGTCATCTTTTCATCACTACACATTAGATAACTTTAAATATCTGATCCTCCAAATATTCCAATATATTTTCTGATGCGGTTAATTTATTTTTTGGAATAAGATTAGTTTGTACAAAATTATTCCTTTCCTCTTTCATCCAGTCATTTTTATTCAATACAACATTCTCTATAAAATCCTGCAATTGTTCCTTATTTCGTGATTGATAATGTACCTCGATTGTTTTTTTACCAAAAGTATTCCAATGTTCCATAACAGATTCATTTCTAACCATAAAAAGGGATGGTTTTCCTGTAATAAGATATTCTGCCATAAACGAGCCGCAATCGTGAATCAATGCATCTGATGTTAAAAAAAGATCAATATAATCTCCATTCTCACATTGCCCATTTGCAAGTTGCGCCCATTTATTATAATAAATATCTGTTTTCTCCTTGCCCCAGTACTCTTGCTCCAGCTTAATTCTTAATAAATGATGTGGCTTAAATGCAATCTGTACTTTATCACTGTACTTATCGGCCAATTCAAAAAAGAAATCATAATATTCTAAAAAATTTGCCACTTTATTCAATTCGTCCATTGAATGGTGCGGCGCCCATATGATTTTTATTAAAGCTGGATTTTTATTTTTCCAAACAGTATCATTAGGTTTTTTATTGATTAATAAGTGATCAAATCCCGGATAACCTGTTAAAACAGTATTTTGTTTTTTTGTTTTTCGTTTTTGTGATGCTATTTCTTGATGCATAGGTGTTTCTGAAAAAATTCTCCAAACAAGATTGTGAAATTTTAAATTATAAATAAACTCAAAATCAACCATCATAATAGCATAAGGAACATAACAGGTTAAAGTATTAGAAAACTGAGTTATATAATATCTAAAATCCTGTAAACCTTCGTAAGGATTAGTAAAAAATACTATATCCGGAGCAAAAGTTTTTTTAATATCTAAATACTCTCCTGTGCTATTATCATAAGTTCTAATAATATTGTAGCCTTTCTTTTTAAACGCTTGAAATGATTTATTCATTTCAAACAACATATTTTCCATACCAAAATTTACAGCAGGACAAACAAAAATTTGGGGTTCAAATCGAGGATGCTTCAACATTAAATCAAAAAGTACATCATATTTCCAAACAGATTCATGAATTAAAAAGAAAGCAACTTTTACTTTTTCTTTTTTCGTAATAATTTGAAGTGCTTTTTGATGTTTTTTTGGTGCGCTTTTTATCAAATATAATTCATATAAAGCTCTGAGCTTTGTAAAATTATAAATCTTAATAAGCGAAAACCATATTTTTTCAGGTACATGTCTTTTAATAATTAATTTTAATTCTCTCATTTTTTATCAAATCAAAACTAATATCTATTTAAAACTTCAATAACAAAACTAACTTCATTTTCGCTCAAAACAGGACTCATAGGCAAACTTAAAACTTCATTATGGATCTTCTCCGTAATTGGAAAAGACAAGTTATTCCATTCCGGAAATGCTTTTTGTTTATGTGGCGGAATTGGATAGTGAATTACAGTCTGAATATCATTTTGAAT
The DNA here is from genome assembly GCF_033657265.1 of Flavobacterium sp. MMLR14_040. Taxonomy (NCBI): domain Bacteria; kingdom Pseudomonadati; phylum Bacteroidota; class Flavobacteriia; order Flavobacteriales; family Flavobacteriaceae; genus Flavobacterium; species Flavobacterium sp. MMLR14_040. Next base: position 127,209 of record NZ_JAWVWO010000013.1, read on the forward strand.
TAAATATTCCTGCAATTCTTGTCTGTTTTCTGTTCGAATAACAAATAAATGAAATACATGGTTCTCTGAAAAATCCCAAAATGGAAGTGTGATTTTTTCTTTCTTAATTTCAGCTAAATAACGTTTTGCAATCTTTCGGCGTTTATCGTTATCAGCATTTAAATTGGGTAATTTTAAATTTAAAAATGAAGCCTGAATTTCATCTAATCGAGAATTTACGCCAATATATTCGTTGTAATATTTTTTTCCAGAACCATAATTTCGAAGCGAAAAAAGCACTTTTGCCAATTCAGCATCGTTGGATGTAATTGCTCCACCATCCCCTAGACAACCTAAATTTTTTCCGGGATAAAAACTATACGCCTGAGATGATTTTAGATTGTAGATTGTAGATTTTAGATTTTCTGCTCCATGCGATTGGGCAGAATCTTCAACAACAATAAGATTATTTCGATCTGCAATTTCATTTATCCTTTCCATTTCAGCCAATTGTCCATATAAATGAACAACCAGAATTGCTTTTGTTTTTGAAGTTATTTTTTCCTGAATCAAATCAGGGTTGATGTTGTAGGTTTCTAATTTTGGCTCGACCAAAACCGGAACTAAATCTGCCTGCAAAATCGCTAAAATACTGGCAATATAAGTATTCGCAGGAACAATCACTTCGTCGCCTTTTTGCAATTTTCCTAATTGAATATAACCTTTAAAAATTAAAACTAAAGCGTCAAAACCATTCCCTACTCCAATGCAATATTGAGTTTGGCAATATTCGGCGAAGGCTTTCTCAAATGTTTCAACTTCTTTTCCTAAAATATACCAGCCATTACTTAAAACCGATTTCAGTTTTTCCTGAAAAGCAGTTTCGTATGGTGCATTTACTTTTTTAAGATCAAGAAATGATATCATTTTATTTTTAATTGGTTAAACAAAAATACCATTTAACTTATTATAATTTGAAGTTTCAACTTCGTAAAAATCATGAATTATCGTGCTTGCGCCAAAACTTTCTTTCCAGTAAGATAAGCCTTCATTGAGATTTTTCCCTTGGTTTTCATTTGAAATTCCAAAATCAAAAAAACGTTTTTCAGCAAATTTTTCTTTTATCAGATATTGAAATAAAAAATCTAAACTTCCCAAATTTTCCTGTTTTTCATTTTTTGAGATATATTGGCAATGTGCAACGGTTTCAGTTTCAAATACAGTGGTTCCGGCCACGATTTTATCTTCAAAATAAACATTAAACTGATGAATATTTTGAGAAAAAAGAGCTTTTAAGGAATTCATTTCTTCTATTGAATGAACCGGTTTTGCATTATGTTTTGCTTTTAAATTCGGAATCAAAACTTCGTTCCAAAATAATTCAAAATCATTTTCTTCCTTAATAATTAACTGATTTGAAACTGCTTTTTGAATACCTCTTTTACGTATTTTCGAAATTTTATTTTCTTGTAATAAATCAATAACCGAAAGTGAATCGCGTCGTATTAATTTGGCTTCTGCCAAAAACAAACTGTATAAAATTTCATCAGAAGGTTTAAGGTGATAAATAGATGGAAGTGTTTTTAAATGTAATTTTTGAATGTTATTTTCATTTAGAAAAAATAAAATAGCCTGAAAAATTTCGATTACTGAGGCTTGTTTTGTTTCTTCTTTATAAACCAAACCACCATAAGTTAATCCCTGATGTGAGTACACAAAATTTTCTTTTATGTTGGCAGGCAAAACAGCTTTCAGTTTTTCATCTTCAAAAACTAAAAGAGAAAAATCTTCAAAACGATCCTGATGGTATTCCATAAAATTACGATGAAACAAAAACGTAGCATTTTTGGCCTGAGCAATAAACTCATTCCAGGTATTGCAATCGTTTTGTTCGTATTTCTTTATGGTATATGTCGTCAATATTTTTTGTTTTTGCCCACGAATTTCAAAAATTAGCTCGAATTAATTTGTGAAGATTCGTGAAATTCGTGGCATATTTCTTTTCTTATTTATGATCAAATGCCGGTAAATACCACTTGAATTTTACGGCCATTAATCGAACTGTAATAATTACAACCGAAGTTACAAGATATAAAACATCATCTTCTAAATTCAGTTTTCTTAATCCAAAAAATACTATTCCTCCAAAAATACAAATCGTTGCATAAATTTCTCTTCGAAAGATTGTTGGAATTTCTGTACACAAAATATCTCTGATTACGCCGCCAAAACAAGCTGTCATGGTTCCCAAGGCTATACAAATTACAGGATGCAAACCCGTCATAATTCCTCTTTCAAGACCAATTAAAGTAAAAACACCAAGACCAATTGTATCAAATAAAAATAAAGAGGTACGCAGTTTATCAAACTTTTTTCTAAAAAGAATGGCAAGGCCAAAACCTAAAATAATGACATAAACATATTGCAAATTCTGCATCCAGCCCACCGGCGTTCTTCCTATTAAAACATCACGAAGCGTTCCGCCACCAACTGCGGTCACAAATGCAATAATAAAAACACCAAACGGATCCAGTTTTTTATGCATTGCCGTTAAAGCGCCAGACATGGCAAAGGCCATTGTACCAATAATATCTAATAAATGGAACATTTTTTTTTGAGGTTCAAAGGTTCAGAGGCTCAAAGGTACAAAGGTTTTTTTTAGTTTAAGAATATAGGGAAAGAATGGTTAAAATGACATTATCTTGCTTCTTAAATTTTGCTTCTTCTTTTTTAATAAAACACTATTTTTTCACGTAAATCGGACTTCTTTTTAATAAATAAGAAACCGAATCTATCCAGCTGTCTTTCAGCTTTAGGAAAGGCTGACGCGTTTGTGAGTAAATTTTTGTGCCGTTTTTATACATGTCAAAATACACATTGTAATAGTAATACATTTGCGTATTGGCAGTTGTAGTCGAATAATCTGTAGACTTTACTTTTTTATCATTGTTGCTTACGGTTGTGCTTCCGCTTCCGTAAGTCGAAGCTGTTGAACTTGACGACATTGTGTAAGAGATTTTTGCCGCCACAATATTATCTACACCCAGAATTTTTTCAAGATCTTCAATTGGCGTCTCATCAATATTATTGTGGTCAATTCCGGCTTTGTGCAGTAAACTATTTGTGGTTCGTAAATCCTGAACTGTAAGTGGGAAAATATTCGCCGATTTATCCAGTAGTTTATTGTACATATCGTTTTGAGCAAACTTTGCCATATCTTCAGAACTTTCCTGTGTGCCTGAATTCACATACGGAATTGGTAAAACGGCAATTGTATTGGGTTTAATTTCCTGGGCAACAATATTTTGATTTGAAGATGTTTGAGTAGTATTTTCAGGTGTTACATCAAAAGTCTGCGAGCGGCCACTCGCAAATTCAATTCTGGCAATTTGAGAAACATCGAGCGAAATTTGTACTGTCTCTCCCGGAAGGGAATATTCTACGGTTTTATCTGAGATTTTAGTAATCGTTCCTTCAATAATCTGGTAATCTCTTTTTATAATTTTATCCAGTTTTTTCGTTCCCTGCGCAAAAGCAATAACAGTGACAAACAACATAATTATAGCGGCAAAAGCTTTTTTAATTCCCATAGTAGTTTCTAATTAAGTGCAAATAATAAAATATTAATGTTTTACTTACAAACAAAGTTAAGAAAACTTCCTCCTTAACCATTTAATGTAAGTCACTTAATTACATGTTTTGCGTATAAAAATTATAATCTTTTAAAATGGTACGAAGAAAATCTTTCGAATTTCCAGATTGATTTTTAATTCCAGTTACACTTTCAATTTTAGAAACCAGTTTAACAATTGTTTCATAATCATCTTTATGATCTGCTTTTAGAAAAGTTTCTTTAATGATTCTCATATCATTATCAGTCAATTTTATAACCAAAGGATACGTTGGCACATAAGACTCTCCTATTTCTTCAAGAATGGTATGGCTAATATTAATTTTATTTTTTAAAGTTATAACGGCAGTACCGGCAACCATATCTCCTAAACGCTGTCCTTTTTTACTTATTATAACAGTAAAGAAAGCAATAATTCCAAAAAATATACTGAGATCGATAAGCCTAAAAAACCAGCGCATTAAATAATCACCAAAACCCGCCTGATAACCATCAATTTTAACGACTTTTATCCTGACTATTTTTTTACCAATGGTTTGTCCTTCAAAAATACTTTCTAAAGTGATCGAATAAATGATAACAGGAAAATATAAAAGTAAAAAAATGGTCATTCTGGACCATGAATCTAGGCCATCCAACAATCTGTCTAATTGAAGCCAGTAAAAAACGATGCCCCAAATCACGATTACATAAGCTATTTTAATACCAAAATCAATGAAATGAGACCCTATTCGCTCACCCGCTGATGCTGCTTTAAAATTTATTTTAACATTTTGTGTTGTATTTATTGATAATTCTGACATATTTTATATTTTAGCCTACAATGAGAGAAGTCGCCTTCATAAAACAAAATAAAGAAAAATGGCTGGAATTTGAGCTAGCTATTTTTGGTAAAGCTAAAAAAAATCCTGATGAGTTAGCTAATTTGTACATTCAAATGATGAATGACTTATCCTATGCCCAAACTTATTATCCAAAAAGCAAAACCGTGATTTACTTAAATCACCTTGCTTCGCAGATTTATCAGAAGATTTATAAAACAAAACGAGCCGAAAAAAACAGATTTGTCGAGTTTTTTAAAACCGAAGTTCCGCTTTTGGTTTACGATTACAGAAGATATTTACTGTATGCTTTTGTTCTGTTTTTTATAACAGTTGGTATTGGTGTAATTTCAGCACGATACGATCAAAATTTCGTTCGCTTAATTTTAGGCGATGGATATGTAAATATGACTTTGGAAAACATCAAAAAAGGTGATCCAATGGCGGTTTATGGTTCCGGAAGCAATTGGGGAAGTTTCGTTGGCATCACCATGAATAACCTGTATGTAGGCGCAAGATGTTACATTTACGGCATTTTTGGAGGACTTGGAACTTTTTATATTTCCTTGCAAAACTGTATTATGCTGGGTGCTTTTCAATACTTTTTTTACGACCAGAATGTTTTCTGGAAAAGCGTTCGCGGAATCTGGATTCACGGTTCTATGGAGATTTTTGCCATCGTTATCGAAACAGCTGCCGGATTTATTTTGGGAGCTTCAATTCTTTTTCCAAAGACTTTTTCGAGAATCAATTCATTTAAAATAGGTTTCAAAAACAGTTTCAAAATATTCCTTAGCACATTTCCATTCACGATTAGTGCCGGATTTCTTGAAGGTTTTATTACCCGATATTCTATTGATATGCCCAATTGGTTAAGCAGTTTAATCATTCTGGTTACACTTGGCATCATCTCATTTTATTATTTGGTTTATCCTTTTATTGTATACAAAAAAACACAACAGCTATAAGCCAAATTGAATTAATCAGGAACCAGTAATGAACAAATTTTTCTTCGTTTTATCTTTTCTATTGTATTGCTCCATTTCGCAGGCGCAGGATTCTTCGGCTACGGTTGATCCGCCAAAAGTCGAGTCTGTAAAATATACCGAAAAAGATATTCATGTCGATTCAGATACTATTGAAGCGAAAAACTTCAAACAAGATTTCAAAAAAAAATACAAAGACGCTGATTTCGTTTACGAATATAAAGCACCCGAAAAAGGCGCCTGGGATTATTTTAAAGAATGGCTCGCCAGTATTTTTAGAAGATTGTTCACTTTTAGCAATCCCGAAGCATCGCTAAATTTTGTTGCTCTTTTATTAAAAATAATCGCAGCTTTGGTTATTATTTTTGTAATTTATTTGATTGTAAAAGCAATAATAGCCAAAGAAGGGCAATGGATTTTTGGAAAAAATGCGCACAAAAAAACAATCTATTATTCTGATACCGAAAAGAATATCCATCTTCTTGACTTCGAAAAATTAATTAAAGAAAGTATTACAGCCGGAGAAAAAAGAATCGCTGTTCGTTATTATTATCTTTGGCTTTTAAAGGTCATGGCGCAAAATCATTATATAGAATGGGATATCGAAAAAACAAATTCTGATTATTTGTACGAGCTTCAAAAACCTGCACACAGAGAAGAATTCATGTATTTATCTTATTTGTACAACCATATTTGGTATGGCGAATTTGAAATCGATGAAAACACTTTTATAAAAGCCGAAAACCGATTTAAGAAATCTTTAAAAACATTTAGCAATGAGTAAATCCATTAAAATTTATATTGCTATTTTGATTTTGGTTTTCATCGTCATTTTAATAGCAGATCACGATAAGCAAAAACCAATCGATTGGCGGCCAACCTATTCTGTCAATGATAAAATTCCGTTTGGATTGTATGTTTTTGACAAAGAAATAAATGGTCTATTAAAAAATCAGAAGATTGAAAGAGTTTCTGCCGTAACACCTTATGAGTTTCTGGATTCAAAATATGTTCCTGATACAACTTCAGGAAAATACAAAATAAAAGGTACTTTTTTTAATATTTCAGAATATAGTCAGATTGATGATCAGTCGATTACAGAAATTTTATATTTTGTTTCACACGGAAATAATGCTTTTTTGAGCATGAAAAATTTCCCAAAATCATTATTAGACAGTTTAAAAATCGAAATAAACACCAGTTATCCCAACGAAAAAATGAATTCGGTTTGGATGGCCAATAAAAAACTAAATCCTAAAAAATATACAATCTCAGAAGAAGAAATGGGAAACTATTATTTTTCGAAAATTGATACTCTTACGACAACAGTTTTGGGATATCAGGGAAATAAAAATAAAAAGCAAATTGATTTTATAAAAGTGCCTTATATCAATGGTTATTTTTACTTGCACACAAAACCTGTGGCTTTTACAAATTATCATTTATTAAAAAAAGACCATTATGAATATGCAGAAAGTGTACTTTCGTATGTTCCAAAAGGAAATGTTTACTGGTACACAAAAGGACAAAATAATGAATCGATTTCAGATTCACCTTTGCGTTATATAATGAGTCAGCCGGCATTAAAATGGGCCTGGTATTTATTTTTAATCGGAATTTTGATTTTTATTATTTTTAATGCCAAACGAAAACAAAGAATTGTGCCAATAGTAAAACCGCTGCCTAATTTAACGCTGGATTTTACAAAAACAATTGGAAATTTATATTATCAGGAAGGTGATCACGATAATATAATTGATAAAAAAATCATCTATTTCCTCGAAAGAATTCGGAATGAATATTTGATCGATACGACAAAACTGGATGACGAATTCATTAAAAAGTTACATCATAAATCAGGAAAAGACGAAAATGATATTCGCGAATTGGTATTTTTAATCAACGAACATCGAAAAAGTTATCACGGAAGTCTCGAGGAAGATTTAATCAGGATTAATAATGCAATCGAGAAAGTTTTACATTAAAATGAAAACCGTTAGCTGTAATTTATTTTAACACATAGAAACATAGATATTATGAACTCAAAAAAAGGCGTTTCACTTGCATCAACAAACATAGCTATGTGTGAGAAACGAGTTTCTTTTTGATTTCCTTTTCTAAAATCATAAAATCTATGTTTCTATGTGTTTAATTAAAATATTTACATTACACCCAACGAATTAAAATTGAATAATATATAGCCACAGATTAGGGTTAAAATGATTTTAATCTGTGGCAAAAAAAATAAACCCAAAAGAAAAAGACCAAAAACATGGACGATTTTAATACACCAGAAACAGAAATCACAAACGAAAATGTGAATTTTGAAACAAGAATAAACCTTGCTCCTCTTTTAGAACATGTTAACAGCATCAAAAAAGAGCTTGAAACCGTTATTGTAGGTCAGCACAAAATGATCGACCAGCTTTTGGTGGCCATTTTATCAAACGGACACGTTTTGCTTGAAGGTGTTCCGGGAGTTGCCAAAACGATTACGGCAAAATTATTATCAAAAACATTAAATATCGGTTTTAGCCGAATTCAGTTTACGCCGGATTTAATGCCTTCTGATATCTTGGGAACTTCAATTTTCAACTTAAAAAGTTCAGAATTTGAATTCAAACAAGGGCCCATTTTCTCAAATTTAATTTTAATTGACGAGATCAATCGTGCGCCTGCCAAAACCCAGGCCGCACTTTTTGAAGTAATGGAAGAACGCCAGATCACCATTGACGGTTCTGCCTATCAGCTGGAAACTCCGTTTTTGGTAATTGCCACGCAAAACCCAATTGAGCAGGAAGGAACGTATCGTTTGCCGGAAGCGCAATTAGACCGTTTTTTATTCAAAATCACGATTGATTATCCAAAATTAGACGAAGAAATCCTGATTATTCAAAGAGAGCATTTATTGCAGGATCACGGGAAATTAGAAGCAATAAAAACCATACTTTCTGCACAGGAAATAAAAGGATATCAGGCTTTAATCAAACAAATTAGAGTCGAGCAAAATCTGTTGGAATATATTGCAAGAATTGTGGTAAACACCAGAGAAAATGCCTTTTTATATTTAGGTGCTTCGCCTCGTGCCTCGATCGCAATTTTAAATGCTGCCAAAGGTTTTGCCGCTATTCGTGGTCGTGATTTTGTAACTCCCGAAGATATAAAAGAAGCTTCAACTCCAGTTTTACAACACCGCGTTATTGTGGCTCCCGAACGTGAAATGGAAGGAATTACGAGCGCTGAAATTATCAAACAAATTATTGAAACTGTAGAAATTCCGAGATAATTTTTTAGTCGCAGTCGCAGTTTTCAGTTCTCGAATTAATCTTTTTTAAATGAAATTTTATAAACTATTTTCTATATCCTTAATTTGGATTTTACTTGCCGGTTTTAAACCTTTGAATGGTGCTGAAAACACAAAAAAGTCCCTTTATTTTGCAAGTGATAAGGAACAGATCGAAACATTAATAAGAAAAGCTTATGAATGGATTGAGACTAAAAAAACACAAAATGATTTTGATGTTGTTGCCAACAAAAAAGGCGATAAATATGTTGCTTTAAATGTAAAAACACACAACAAAATAGTCGAAGAACTTAAAAAATCGAACTTTTTTGCTCAGCAGTTTATCGATAATTACAATAAAATTGGATTGAAAATCGGTGATAATCTTAAAACCAATAAGGCAGAGTATTTTGTGGGCGAACTTCCACCCTATGGCAATGACAGTAATCCCTGGTGTGATTGTCAGGACAATCCAGAGAAGTTTTGGAAAACCCTGAAAGTAAACAACCTGAAAATTGAAAATAATAAAGCTACTTTTTTCTGGACGTGGACCGAATGGAAAGAAACGCCCAAATATAAAGTAACGGCAGTTAAGGAAAATGGAATCTGGAAAATAGCTGTTTTAGATGGTTTCGATTATTCTAGTTTCACTAAAATACAGGGATAAAATTAAATTTTAAATTCTTTTAAATTGAAATTCATAAAAAGTCTATATCTCAACAACTTCTTTTTCTTTGTGCTTTTGGGCATTATAGGATTATTTGTTTGTGCTTTTATTTTTCCGATTTTATACAACGGAGTCTGGTTTATTATTTTGGTATTAATCACTTTTCTGGCACTTGATCTTTTGATTTTATACCTGGCCCGAACCGGAATTGAAGCTTCGAGAGAAACGCCGGAAAAACTTTCAAATGGAGATTTAAATCCCGTTAGTATTTCGATTAAAAACCATTATACTTTTCCAATTTCAATTAAGATTATTGACGAAATTCCGTTTCAGTTTCAGGTACGCGATTTCAAAATAATCAGGAATATAAAAGCTTCAGGTCAGGATAAAATTGGATATGATTTACGCCCGACAGAACGTGGAGAATATTACTTTGGAAATTTAAACATTTATGTTTCTTCACCTTTAAAATTGATTTCAAGACGATTTACTTTCGATAAAGACAAAATGGTACCAACGTATCCGTCTTATATTCAGTTAAGAAAATACGATTTGCTGGCTTTTTCTAATAATTTATACCAATACGGAATCAAGAAAATTCGCCGAATTGGTCACACCATGGAATTTGAGCAAATTAAAGAATATGTTCAGGGCGATGATCTTCGAACTTTAAACTGGAAAGCAACGGCAAAGAAAAATGCCTTGATGGTGAACCAGTTTCAGGACGAAAAATCGCAATCGGTTTATTTGGCAATTGATAAAGGCCGTGTGATGCAAATGCCTTTTAATGGTTTGAGTTTATTGGATTATGCCATAAATTCGACCTTGGTTCTGGCCAATGTGATTCTGAAAAAACAAGACAAAGCCGGGATTTTTGCTTTCTCGAAAAAAGTCGAAAACAGAGTTTTCGCTGAAAAAAGAGGTTCGCAAATGCAAAAAATCCTCGAAACTTTATACAACATCAAAACCGACTTTTTTGAAAGTGATTACAGCCGTTTGTACGTTGATATCAAAAAGAATATCAACCAGAGAAGTTTGATTATTCTGTATACCAATTTTGAAACAATGGACGGTTTAAACAGACAGATGCCTTATTTGAAAGGAATTGCAAAAAGTCATTTATTGGTTGTTGTTTTCTTCAGTAACACCGAATTAAACGAAATCATCAACAAAAAAACCGACACAATTCAGGAAGTTTACGATAAAGTGATTGCTGAAAAATTTATGTTCGAAAAACGCTTAATCGCCAACGAATTGAAGAAATACGGAATTCATTCGGTTTTAACGCAGCCTGAGAATTTGACTTTGGATGCTATTAATAAGTATTTGGAAATTAAGGCAAGAGGGATTTTGTAGAAACTGTGAAATGTTGTTTGTGAAATATAAAATGTAAAAATGGCAAAAAACATATTCATTGGATTGATAATTTCAATTTTCTTATTTGTTGTTTATAATTCAAAACGGAATTATTATGAAAATAGCAGAGACTTTTACAGCAAACATTTTAATGGCGAAATTCAAAAAATTGAAGAAGGTCGAGGAATAGAAATTTATTACGAAAAGGATAGCTTTTTTTATAAAGACGATTACGAAGGACCTGAATTATTTGTGGGTGATATATTAAGAAAAAGTGCTAGTGAAATTACCATAATGAGAAAAGGCTCTAAAGGTGATTATATTGAGGTTGGAAAAGGAAAAAGTATAGAACCTAAAAAAAGTTATTTTAATTATTTTTTTGGAATTTAAATCTTTATAAACAAAACATTATTAAAACATTAAATGCTTATTATAAATTAGAATTGATAAAAAAACTTTAAATCTTTGTCGTGTCAACTTTGTAAAAATAAAAGCCATGAAAAAAATATATTTCATTCTAATTATTTTAACCAGCCTATTTTCTTCGGCACAAAAAACAGAAAACATCATAATCATAACCACAGACGGTTTTAGATGGCAGGAAGTTTTCAAAGGAATGGATTCCGAAATTGCCAATGATAAAAAATTCAATCAGGACGACAGTACTTACATTTATAAAAAATATGGAAGTACAGATTTTAAAGAACGTCGCCAAAAACTAATGCCTTTTTTATGGTCTGAAATTGCTTCGAAAGGGCAAATTTATGGCAATCGTGATTTAGGAAATAAAGTAGATGTTTCCAATCCGTATTGGTTTAGTTATCCGGGATATAGCGAAATTTTCACAGGAAATGTAGATGTTTTGGTAAACTCAAATTCTTATAAACCAAATCCGAATGTGAATGTTTTGGAGTTTTTAAATCAACAATCTAAAATTAAAGGAAAAGTGGCCGCTTTTGGAGCGTGGGATGCTTTTGACAGAATTTTGAACGAAAAAAGAAGCGGTTTTCCTGTAATTTCTGCGTTTGATAAAGTGGGAGGAAATAAGCCAACTGAAGTTCAAAAATTACTGAACGAAATGCGCAACAATTCGTTTAAGCCTTTTCATGAAGATGAATGTCTGGATGTTTTTACACATTATGAAGCATTGAACGAACTCAAAACCAACAAACCAAAAGTACTTTATGTTTCATACGGCGAAACCGACGAATGGGCGCATCATTCGCATTACAGATCGTATCTCGACGCTGCAAACCAAGTCGATAAATGGATTAACGAAATTTGGACTTTTGTACAAAACGACCCGCAATATAAAAACAAAACCACTTTACTTATAACAGTAGATCACGGTCGTGGCGACAAAGTAAAATCGGAATGGACAAGTCACGGCGAAAATATTGCCGGAGCATCTCAAATTTGGTTTGCCGCAATTGGACCTGAAATTGCTCCAAAAGGAGAGATTAAAACAGATTCTCAATTGTATCAAAAACAATTCGCCCAGACTATTGCCAAAATTATGGGCTACACTTTTACTGCAGAACATCCTGTTGCTAATGAAGTCAAGGAAGTCTTTGAGAAGTAGTTTTTTTGCCACGAATTACACGAATTTTCGCTAATTTTTATTTTGCCACAGATTAAATGATTCAATGGATTTTATAATCATCTTAATCCAATAATCTGTGGTTAAAATTTTTCATGCATTTTTTTGTAAAGCATAAAAAAGAATTCGTTAAAATTAGTGTAATTCGTGGCAAACCTTTTATTCAAGTTTCAAACCTACAAGGTTTCGAAAACCTTGCAGGAAGAAAAAAACCTCAGTACCTTAGCACCTCAGAACCTTAGTACCTTTAAAAAAAAATGAAACAAATCACTTCAATTCAAAATCCGTTTATAAAATCGCTTGTTTTACTGCAGGAAAAAGCAAAAGCCCGTAAACAAACCGGAACTTTTTTGATTGAAGGAGTACGTGAAATTTCATTGGCGATAAAAGGCGGTTACGAAATAGAAACGGTTTTATTTTTACCCGAATTAGTTTCAGAAAGCGAAATCAATAAATTGGTAAATTCACCAATTCAAATGATAGAAATCAATAAAGAAGTCTATCAAAAACTGGCGTATCGCGATACTACCGAAGGTGTTTTAGCAATCGCCAAAACCAAATCAATGCAATTATCGGATTTAAAATTATCAGCAAATCCGTTGATTTTAGTTGCCGAAGCACCAGAAAAACCAGGCAATATCGGAGCACTTTTACGTACTGCTGATGCCGCCAATCTGGATGCTGTTTTGATTGCCAATCCAAAAAGCGATTTATACAATCCGAATATCGTTCGCTCAAGTGTTGGCTGTTTGTTTACCAACCAAATCGCAACGGGAACTACAGCAGAAATTATCGCTTTTTTAAAAGAAAAAAAGATTGATTTTTATTGTGCCACTTTACAGAATTCAACTTCCTATCACACTCAAAATTTCACCACCCCAACGGCTTTAGTTGTGGGTACAGAAGCGACAGGTTTAACTCAGGAATGGCGCGACGCCGCAACTCAAAACATTATTATCCCGATGCAGGGAGAAATTGACAGCATGAATGTTTCTGTTGCTGCTGCGATTTTAATTTTTGAAGCGAAACGTCAGAGGGGATTTTAGATTTTAGATTTTAGATTTTAGATTTTAGATTTTAGATTTTAGATTTTAGATTTTAGATTTTAGATTTTAGATTTTAGATTTTAGAT
>NZ_JAWVWO010000014.1:0-118296 GCF_033657265.1 Flavobacterium sp. MMLR14_040
TCGGCTATTTCAATTATCTTTTTAAAAACCAATAGTTCTTGTTCTTTCTTGGCTAATTGAGCTTCTAGCTCTTTGATACGTTGAGATTGAGGATCTTTCATAGGTCTTCCACGGGTTAGTTTCTCCAAATATGTAAATTTACCATATTTTCTTAACCAACTATCAATACAACTATGACTTCTAATTTGATAACGCCGACGAAGATCAGCTTTACATAATAATCCCTGCTCGAATTCTTTTACAACTTGTTTTTTGAATGCCTCGCTGTAAATTTTTACAGGCACTACATCTTTTAATTCTTCTCTTGACATTGACATAATTAACTTAATTATAGTCAACTTTTTTCAGGACAAGACAGAATAAATAAAAACCCGACAGGTTTTAAAAACCTGTCGGGTTTGATGTCTAAGACGAAAATTTAATTTTAATTTTTAATTTACAATTTACTAATATAACTTCCGTACATATCCTTAAACTGATGTCCTTGTGCAAAACGGTCTTTGCTTAATTTTTTATATTCAACCAATCCCCATAAAATAAATTCTTTGAAGAAATAAATATCTTCTTTATCTAATTCTGGCTGGTATTTTTTCACCAAAATATTTAACGGAGTTACTTCATCCAAAATTCCCTGATATTCAGCATCCGAAGCATCATCTAATAATTCGAAACCACTTTCGGCAAAAAACCATTCGATCAAATCAGAATATGGCGTTTTCTCTCCCGGTTTTTCGAGCTTTTCAATTTTTGGTAAAAGTGTCGGGAATAATGTTCGAATTGCAGAACCAATTAAACTTTGCGCCACGTAGGCTGCTCCCTCCTGCTCTCCTTCGTAAACCAATTCTACTTTTCCGGTAATGGCAGGAATAATTCCGATAAAATCAGACAAACGTAAATTTGTTTTATCAACTCCGGCTTTTAAAGCACGGCGTTCTGCTGTACTCATTAAGTTTTCGAAAGCCGTAATACTCATTCTGGCACTTACACCGCTTTTATTGTCGATATATTCGCTTTCACGGGCTTCAAAACTTATTTGCTCTAAAATGTCTCTTGCTAATCCTGGCACATAAACAATGTCGCTTTGGTTTTGATCTAATTTTGATTCCTGTTCTGTAATCGTTCTTGCAATCGCAACACTTTCAGGATAATGCGTTAGAATTTGAGATCCAATTCTATCTTTTAAAGGCGTTACAATACTTCCACGATTGGTATAATCTTCGGGATTAGCTGTGAAAATAAACTGCATATCAAGCGGCATTCTTAACTTAAAACCTCTAATTTGAATATCGCCTTCCTGTAAAATATTAAATAATGCTACCTGAATTCTGGCTTGTAAATCTGGTAACTCGTTGATTACAAAAATGCAACGGTTCGCTCTCGGAATCATTCCGAAGTGAATTACGCGATCATCTGCATAAGATAATTTTAAATTGGCAGCTTTTATCGGGTCAACATCTCCAATTAAATCGGCAACGGTAACATCCGGCGTTGCAAGTTTTTCGAAAAAACGTTCGCTTCTGTGCAGCCATGAAATTGGCGTTTCATCTCCTTTTTCTGCAATTAAATCTTTTGAAAATCGAGAAATCGGATTCAATGGATCGTCATTAATCTCAGAACCAGAAACAAACGGGATATATTCATCTAACAATTCGACCATTTTGCGAGCCAAACGCGTTTTTGCCTGACCGCGAAGTCCTAGTAAATTGATATTATGACGAGATAAAATAGCACGCTCCAGTTCTGGAATTACAGTATTTTCAAAACCGTGAACACCCTCAAAAACAGGAGCCCCGGATTTTATCTTCTCACGCAGATTATTTCGCAATTCGTCTTTAATACTTATTGTTTTATATCCTGCGGCTTTTAATTGACCTAATGTATTTATGTTTTCTATTTTCATCTTTATGAAATATCTGTTTTGTTGTTTTATTTGTTTTAATGACCAAAAGATTGTGTCATTACTTTGCGGGAGACGCAATGCTGTGCGCCTCTACGATATGCGTTGCCAATATAAAACCTTTGTCCCTTTGAACCTCTGCAACTTTGAACCTAACTAACGAACTCTCTTCTTCCTATTCGTTTCATAATCTTCAAAAATCATTTCTCCCAAACCTTTTAATCCGGTATAAAATGCTTTTCCCTGATTGGCTTCTGTAAAATGATTCACAAAACGCTGTAAATACGGATCGTTTGCAATCATAAAAGTCGTAATCGGTATATGGAGTTTTCTGGCTTGTTGTGCCTGCGTGTAGCATTTATCTACAATATATTCGTCAAGACCGTTACTATTCATATAATAAGAACCATCGCGTTCGCGCACGCAGCTTGGCTTTCCGTCGGTAATCATGAAAATTTGCTTGTTGGTATTTCGCTTTCTTCGCAAAATATCCATCGCCAATTGTAATCCTGCAACGGTATTTGTGTGATACGGACCAACTTGCAAATACGGCAAATCTTTTATGGGAATCGTCCACGCATCGTTTCCAAAAACCAAAATATCAAGCGTATCTTTTGGATAACGTGTTGTGATTAATTCAGCCAAAGCCATCGCTACTTTTTTTGCAGGCGTAATTCGGTCTTCACCATACAAAATCATACTGTGACTGATGTCGATCATCAAAACCGTACTCATTTGGGCTTTGTATTGCGTTTCTTCTACAACCAAATCATTTTCGGTTAGCATGAAACTTTCAACACCATTATTGACTTGTGCATTTCTCAAACTTTCAGTCAACGAAATGCGTTCTAAACCATCGCCAAAATTAAATTCGCGGAATTCTCCTGTATGTTCGTCGCCATTTCCGGCATGCTTGGTTTTGTGATTTCCGGTTCCTGATCGTTTTAAATTTCCGAAAATCTGATCTAAGGCTTGTTGTCTTATGGCGCGTTCTGTTTTAGCAGTGATTCCAAAACCGCCTGTTCCATCTTCCTTAACCTCGTCTTTTATGTAACCTTTCTTTTTTAAATCTTCGATAAAATCATCGATTGTGTAGTTTTCGTCGGTCAGTTTATATTCTTTATCCAACTCGCGAAGCCAGTCTATAGCTTCATCAAAATCGCCCGAAGTATGGGTGATTAGCTCTTTGAAAATGCCAAAAAGTTTTTCAAACGGAGACTGAAATGGGGCTTCGTACGTCTTAAAATAAAAACCTTTTTTAAATTCGTTTTTCATAATTCTAAAATTACACTATTTTAGAATTACGAAAAAAGAAACGTTTATTAATTTTTAGTTAAAATATTTGCAGAAAATGAACCGAAATTGAGCAGAAGTATACTAATTATTCAAACTTTCCGTCAAGGTAAAACCAAGCCTTGTTTTCGAATTTAAAAGTCGAAAATTCATAATGCGTCTGAGGCTTATTATTTGCATCCAAAAAATAAGCTTTGAACTCAACGGTATTCTCAGAAAAACTCAAAATCTCTAATTTTTGCCATTTATTGCTCGTTGCCCATTTCAAAATTTCGGCTTTCGAATAATATTTTCTTTCAGAAATATAGGTAGTTTCCAATAGATAATCAGCATTATGAGTCGCATACGCCGAATATCTTGAACGCATTAATGATAAAGCTGTCGGTGCTTTTTGATTGTTTTCCAGATACAATCCGCAGCAATCTTTAAACAATAAACCTGTATCGCAAAAACATTTATTCTCCATCAACCTGTTCTTCGCCGTTAATTTTTACGTGCAACTGATTCAATAAAACCTGATAACGGCTGATTTCTCTCAAATCTTCATCTTCTTCAGCGTGATCCAGCATTTCGTCTAAATCATCACTTACTTCAAGCAATTTATTATTGGCTTCTCTCTCTTGTTTTGCAGCTATCAAATCAATGATTTCCTGCACTCTTACTTTTAAATCTTCGAATTTACTCATATACTTTGTTGTTATAATTGTTT
This sequence comes from Flavobacterium sp. MMLR14_040, assembly GCF_033657265.1. NCBI lineage: Bacteria > Pseudomonadati > Bacteroidota > Flavobacteriia > Flavobacteriales > Flavobacteriaceae > Flavobacterium > Flavobacterium sp. MMLR14_040. Next base: position 3,900 of record NZ_JAWVWO010000014.1, read on the forward strand.
CATGTTTCAAGTTTCAGGTTACGTGCGTTATACAACTTGAAACTTGAAACAAAGAAAACCTGAAACTTATTTATTCTTGTGCTTTATCTTCGTTGAACTTTTTGATTATTTCTTTTAATTTTTCTTTACGTGCAATTTCAGCCTGTTTTACTTTATTTTGGGCTTTGTGCAATTTGTCGTTGTGTTTTTTGATATTCCTTTCGTTGTTGCGTCCCATTATATTTCTCTTTTAATTTCTTCTAAAGTTCTCTCGGTGTAAATCAATTTGGTTATGATTTGCTTTCGTAAGTCGGCAATATCATCGTAATCAAAATGTTTTGCCCATGACGTTAATTGCTGCAAATTTCGGATTTGTTTGATGCGTTTTGTTGTTTCGAAGCTCGTTCTTAATATTGCTTTTTTATCATAATCCGGATTGTTTTTATGCTGATAGGTCACGGTATTTTTATCAAAATCAGCATCAATATAATACAGTTTTTCTTCGGCATTATCAGGATGAAATTCGCTCCATGCCGCAAAACCTATTTTAGTTTTTGATGGCGTTTCGGGTTCCATTGCAATTAAGCGCCATTTGCTGTTGGCCAATCTTCCCCAATGATTGGAAACGCGATACATTCCCGCTTCAGTATAATAATAGATGCTTCCAGCTTTGCTTTCGAACTGTTTTTTTAATCCTTCAATTTCATCTGCAAGTACTTCGTAAAAAACACAAAAGGTATTTTTAAACGAATTAGGATGTGGTTTAAAGTTTTTTTGCATATGCAAATATACTGAGATTGTTGCGAACTCCCTAAATCAAACAATAAATCATTAACTTTGCATCTTCAAATTTAAATTTAAAAGTCATGTCTAAAGATTCACAAGAAAAAATGCCTCAAAAAGGAGTTTACACCGGTATCATCGAAAAAGATGAAAACAACAATTATTTTTGTGGTGAATATCTTTTAGATTACAAAATTGCTCATTCGAATTTTAATATTGGCGACTGGATTACCATTAAATCGGTTATCGAAAATCCAAGCGACATCAGTTATGATAAATATCCAAAGAAATCTAAAAACTTTGACAAGGCTAATCATAAGCCGGAAAATAAGTAATTTTTGTTTCAGGTTTTCTTTGTTTCAGGTTTCAGGTTTTGAAATGAGAATTTAACCGCAAAGTCCACAAAGGTTTCGCAAAGTTCGCAAAAGTATATAACACTAAGCTTTGCGTCCCAAGGCTTGGGAATAAGTTTTATAAGCAAAGTATATTAAAACTTTGCGTTGGTTTGCGGTAAAAATCACCTTGCTTTCGGTTTAACATCAAACTCTTACCCCTTAACTCTTAATTTTTTACAATATTTTTTCCTTCAAAAGTAAAAAGTTAAAAAAAAGTGTACCTTTGCAAAAAATTTGTCGTTTTGAAGTAAAAAACACTCATTTCAATCTAATAGACAATAAGTTACCTTTTATTTATGAAAAAAATAGTTGAATACCGCAAGTTACTAAACGTTGATAAAACTGCAGAGTTAAAAGATTTAAAAACCATTTATCGTAATGCGATGAAAGAATCTCATCCGGATAAATTTCAAGGTGATGATGCTGGTTTAAAAGCTGCAGAAGAGAAAAGTAAAGCAATTATTGAGGCTTACCACTTTTTGGTTAGTATTAATCCTGAGACAATTAAAGCAAATTTACCTGAGTATACTGAAACGATTTCAACTTGTTCAATTACTGATTATAAATTTGTTGACGGTCGTTTAATTATCGATTTTTCTAACGGAAGTGTTTACGAATACATTAGTGTTCCTAAAGCAACTTACGTGAAAATGGTAAACGCTGATTCTCCTGGAAGATTCGCAAAAAGACACATTTTAAACTCTTTTACCTGGAGAAAGAAAACAAATCAGGAATAGATTTATACCCAAATATTTATAAAAGCATTCTGACAACAGGATGCTTTTTTTATGCTTAAAAATCAGAAAATTGTATGTTTTATTTCCAAATAATAATATAATTAAAAGTTTTAAGTCAAATTTAGTCAGTAAACATACTGAAAACATGAGAATTAAGCATGAAAAAACTATAACAAAATTTTAGGTTACAAAATTCTTTAAGTTTTATATTTTTAGATACTTTTGTTGCACAAATCAATTAACTAATTAATTTTTTATAATGAAAAAAATACTTTTTTTACTTACCGCTTCTGTAGCGATAATTTCTTGCAGCAAAGTTAAAGACGGAGAATACCTAATTACAGGAACTGCAACTGGAATTGAAAACGGAAAAACGATCATTCTTCAAGGTCAGGACCCAACAACTAAAATGCCATTAGCTCTTGATACAGTAAAAGTAGAAAATGGAAAATTTGAAATTAAAGGAAAAGTAACTGAACCAGCATTTCATACTTTAATTCTTCAAGGTGCAAACGGGCCAATTCCTTTTATCTTAGAAACAGGAGAAATTAAAATTGCAATCGATAAAGACAGCATCCACAAATCTAAAATTTCTGGAACTTACAATAATGATGAGTACGTAAAATTCAACGAAGAGCTTACTAAAACTCAAAAAGCATTAGTTGATTTTCAAAAAAACAACACTCAAAAAATGCAGGCTGCTCAACAAGCTCAAGATACAGCAACTATCAACGGTTTGATGAAACAATACATGAAAATTCAAACTGAAGTTCAGGCAGATTCTAAAAAGAAATATTTAGCTTACGCTGAAGGTCACCCAAAATCTTATATTTCTGCATTGATTATTCAAGGTATGTTAGGAGATCCTTCTACAGATGTTAAAAAAGCAGAAGCTTTATACAACTCTTTAGATGAGTCTTTGAAAAATACAGCTCCTGGTAAAGAAATTAAAACAAAACTTGGTCAAGCAAAAATGCCTGCAGTTGGTGCAACAGCTCCTCCTGTTGGTGACGCTAAATGAAGATCAGATTTTTCTGCACCAAATCCTGAAGGGAAAGTAATTTCGCTTAAAGAAAGCTTAGGAAAAGTTACAATTGTTGACTTTTGGGCTTCATGGTGCGGACCATGCAGAAAAGAAAATCCAAATGTTGTAGCCATTTACAAAGAATTACATTCTAAAGGCTTAAATATTATTGGTGTTTCGTTAGATAAAGAAAAGAGCAAATGGACAGAAGCTATCGCAAAAGATGGCTTAACATGGACACATGTTTCAAACCTTAAATTTTGGGATGAACCAATTGCAGCTCAATACGGAGTTCAATCTATTCCGGCAACTTTTATCCTTGATGCGTCAGGAAAAGTGGTTGCTCAGGACTTAAGAGGCCCAGAATTGAAAGCAAAAATCGTAGAACTATTAGCAAAATAATCCTACTTTTTAAAAAATATTAAAAAATCTCCCTAGTGGAGATTTTTTTATTTTATTCAATTCCAATGAATTAAAAAATACTTTCAAAATAACTTAAAATTAAGTTCGTTTTTTGTTTGTAAACATGAAAAACGTTCCTATATTTGCAACCGCTTAGAACAACAAAGCGCATCAATGCTGAGATCGGGGAGATACTCAAGCGGCCAACGAGGGCAGACTGTAAATCTGCTGTGTGAACTTCGCAGGTTCGAATCCTGCTCTCCCCACCAAAAGGGTAAAGAAATAAAAAGGCAGCTTTTTCAATCTTTTCAAAAACCCATAAAAAACGTGGTAAAACCTGCAAATCCTAGGATTCGCAGGTTTTTTGCTTTTAAGACACTTTTCATTTTTTTTAAAGGTGCGTAAAATTTGGATCAGGTGCAAAAGTTGGGGATTTCCAGGCAGAATTTCTTAATAGCTAGAGTCTTTTTATTTATACCCACACAAAGTTGTAAATATACTCTCTAATCTTAATAATTATATTACAGATCAGATGAACATCAATATTTTATAGTTGAATAATTATACTCTAAATAATATTGAATAAGAAGAATTCATTCTCTAAATTTACAATCCTATATAATCCAACTCTACTACAACATGAACAAAGTATTTTCAGAAAATAAAACTTTACTTTTAGGTATAGAAAAATCTGAAAATAATTCATTTTTAGATATACCTGTACAATTTAGCGAGTATACTGTTTTGCTAATAAGCAAAGGAGAAGGAATTTATCAGGCTGATTTTGCCTCTTTTCCATTTAAGGCTCCTGCGATATTGTTTTCAACACCTCAACAATCCATATCTATTAAGGAAATTACACCGTTAACCTACACCACATTACAATTTCACGGCGACTTTTATTGTATTGAATACCATAGAAAAGAGGTTGCGTGCAATGGTTTATTGTTTAACAATATTTATGTTGAGCCTTCTATAAAATTAACTGTTGAGCAGCATCAATTATATTGCCAGTTAGTCGATCAGATTATTGATGAGATTAAACAGCAAACTCCGTCAGAAATTGTCTTACGAGCTTATCTTCAGCTTTTACTTGCCAAATCCAGCAGTTTGAAAATAACCAGTGAAAGACAAAATTTCCAAAAAGATGAAAAAATGGAACAGTTTAAAGCACTATTAGAAGAAAATTTCTTAACACTGCATAAAGCAAGTGATTATGCCTCCTTACTTTCTATCACAGCAAATAATTTGACGAAACAATGCAGCAAGCGTTTCAATAAAACGCCTACTCAAATGATTCAGGAAAGATTAATTTTGGAAGCAAAAAAACAACTTCATCTCACCCGATTAAGTATCAAGGAAATTGCTTATGCCTTACAATTTCAGGATGAATATTATTTTAGTCGTGTATTTAAAAAAATGACCAAAGTCTCTCCTCAAACCTTCAGGAAAACAACCGGCATCTCTATTGTGGCAGATTTGTCTAAGTAATAGCATTTTTTATCCATTCCTTAACTCTCATCGAGGAGATAACTTTGCATTGTTAATGATAACAAAAACTTAAAAATCAAAACAATGAAAAATTCTCTTTTAAACACAATAGCAAATCTTGATAGCCTTGGAAAAAATGCAGTACGTGCTAGTATCGTAATTGTTTTTTTATGGATTGGCGGACTTAAATTTTTTACTTATGAAGCTGACGGTATAGTGCCTTTTGTAGCAAACAGTCCTTTTATGTCTTTTTTTTATGATAATCCATCTGAATATAAAAAATACAGCAATAAGGAAGGTGAATTAATTGCTGAAAATCACCAGTGGAATATTCAAAACAATACTTATGGTTTTGCAAATGGTTTAGGAATTTTACTAATTGGTATTGCTTTTTTGGTGGCTATTCATAATTGGGCTCCTTTGGCAAGTATGATAGGAAGTATACTGGTATTTATCCTCACCATTGGTACACTTTCATTTTTAGTTACAACACCCGAAAGTTGGGTGCCGCATTTGACAGATCATCAATATGGTGTTCCTTATTTATCCGGACGTGGGCGATTGGTTCTTAAGGATGTTGTTATTCTTGGAGCATCCCTGATTACAATGAGCCAGTCAGCAACACTTTATCTCCAAAGAAAAAATAATTAATATTAACAACCTAAGAAAGCCCTGAAATTATGAGTAATCTCAGGGCTTTTTTAGGATCTTATTATCCATGCAAAACACGTAACAGCAATAATTTGTTTCTATTAATAATTTAGAATTATAATTACTGCTGAGATAATTCGGCTTCGGTATGCAATAGACAAGTCCAATTGTTATTTTCTTTTATCCAGGTAGAAGTGCAGGCACATTTCGCAGGTTCTTTTTGTTCATCATCCGTTATTGCCAATTCTATCAAGTACGCTATTACAGCGGTATTTTCAGCAACTAATTGTGTTTTGACATCAGAAAAATTCAATACTTTTATTTTATCACCATCTCCTGAATCAAACATCTTTTTAAAATTAGCTTCATCTACCCTATGCACTCCATTTTTGCCGGCGATTATACAAGGAAAACGAGTCAGTTTTTTTACCGTTTCATAGTCGTGATTTTCCATTCCCTGCCAATATTTTTTTTCCAGTTCAATAATTTGCGTTTCCATAATCCTCTTTTATTAATTAAACAGTTATACAAAGTTCAAATTAATATTAAAAGGCAGGAACATTTTTAACATAGATTTAATTAAGGCATGAAAGAAAGTAAGCCGTTTCTTCTTAGTGGTCTTCTCTTGCTTTTCATAAGAAGCAATATGAGGAGTAGAACGATATGATTTCTTTTAAATTTCTACAACAGCACCAAAAATCTGAATAATAAATTTTATCTTTCCTAAATTTACTCCGGTAATTGTAATGTTTTAATTTCTAACTTCTAACAAAATGGATTTTCAGAATAATGAATTTTCAAAAATAGAATCATTAAAATCAAAAAAAATAACTTTTATAGCAAAGGCTATAGGAGTATTTCTTTTTGTGAGTACAATTTTAGGAATAATTAATTTAGAGATAATCATTATTGAATCTGGAAAATTATCTGCTGAATTTAAAATTTCTTCTGTAATACTATCCGTAGTGCTTCTTTCTTTTTTGGTATATTTCGTATTAAAGGATATAATTATTACCCGAAATAACAAAATTACCAAAGTAATAGTGGATCAAAATGGTTTACATCATTATAAAAATGAAACAATTATTGAATCCCTAACTTTTGAGTCTTTATACCCAAATCCCGACCTAAAAAATTATGATGTAGTTTTATCAGAGGGTGAAGATGTAGCTAACGACATTTGTGTATATTATTTGGATAGCTCTACGAATACAATAATTTATAAAGCTATTATATTTAAAACTCCCTTTTCAATACGCAATGGAAAAGAATTAAAAAGACATTTCATAAAGGGTATTTTAAAGTTCCGATCTGATTTGGAAGTTTCACCAAAAGTTTTAGATTTATTACATTTAAAGAACTTATAAATTACGTTTGCCCGCATTTCCAGAATTCAAAAAACCGTTTCTATATAAAGAAACGGCTTTTTAAAAACTAAAAATCTATATTATTTTATTGCATCAATCCCACTATGTGTTGGAATTACCTGTTTGATGCTTCCATCAGGATTAAACTCTAGTTTATCGATACAAACTTCACGGTGAAAACCACCGGCATCTCCCATTTTTATTCCTGTTGGATAAGAAAAACGGTGATACGTAATGTACCATTCGTCTTTGTTCGGAATTTGTAAAACCGAATTATGACCCGTAGCATAGATTCCCTGATCCGGAATTCCCAGAATTACAATATTATTTACCGGAATTTCAATTGGCCCTAAAGGCGATTTTGACGTTCCGTATCTAACTTTATAATTTGGACTTCTTGTATCATCTTCACTCCATAAAAAATAGTAGGTTCCATTTCTGAAAATGATATAAGTTCCTTCTCTGAAAGTTTTATCAACCTGAATTAATTTTGTACTTCCCTCTTTAATCGAAAGCATATCAGCATTTAATTCGGCTACAGCCATATAACCATTCCCCCAATACAAATAAGTTTTTCCTGTTTTCGGATCTGTAAATACATCCGGATCAATTTCCTGACCGCCCTTTACTCCATCGGGTCTTTTATTGATCAAAGCTTTTCCGCTGTCTGTAAAAGGCCCTGTTGGATTATCCGAAGAGGCTACACCAATTTTTTGAGCCGCCGTGAAATAATAAAAATATTTGTATTTTCCCTTGACCTTTTTCTCAACAATACAAGGCGCCCAGGCATTTCTGTTGGCCCATGTCACATCTTTTCTGAGATCTACAATAATCCCTTCGTCTTTCCAGTCAATCAAATTATCTGAAGAGAAAGTCTTGAAATAATTTCCCGACCATCCATCAAAACCATCGCTTGTTGGGTAGATATAGTATTTTTTTGTTTTGTTAGAATATAAGATTTCCGGATCAGCGTAATACCCTTCTAAAACAGGGTTATTATTTATTTTTGGGAATTTATCCGGGATTCCCCATTTTGCAATCAGTTTCTTCAATTCAGAACGTGTGATAGGTAAAATAGTTCCGTGACGCGGATTAAAATCCATTGAAATATCATTATCAATAACAGTGAAGTTCTCCAAATCCTTACTTTTCGTAAACTGATATCTTCCTTTGGTGTAAACATCATACATCAGGATATAATCATCTGAATTATTTATTTTGAAGACGCTGGAACCTTCGACACCATCCTTTGTTTGTTGCAGATAATTGTCATTTTCTGTCCAATTTCCAGAAGTCAGATCCTTTGTTGTGGCTACTTTAATTCCTGCTTTTTCAGTTTCTGTTTTATAAAAAAGATGGTAAATTCCGTCTTTTTCAATAATATCACCGTCGATACAAGCTCTCTCCGATTTTGGAACAAATAATAATTTTGGAGGACCTTCTAAACCTGTAAAATCTTTATTGGCATAAGCGTAATAAATTTTATCGGGGCCTCCTGCATATTGTAAACTAAAGTAAATTAAATACTTTCCTGTTTTTGCATCGTAAATTGTCTGTGGCGCCCAAACTCTTTTTAAATTTTCATTTCCCGGAAAAGTAGTTTGAATATTTACAATACTGCTTTTCCAATTTACAAGATCTGTGCTTTTTAACAAGACCATGGCACGATTGCTGTCCCAGCCTTTTGAAGACGTCATATCTGTCAAAACCATATAAAAAGTTTTGCCATCGTCTCCGCGCAAAATATGCGGATCCCGAACGCCGCCAGTTGAACTGATTATTTTGCTGTCTATGACTGGTTTATTATTATTTAAATGATAATAATGATAACCATCTGCGCTAATGGCATATCGAACAGCCTCATCTTCAACTTTATTTCCAGTGAAGTAAACAAACAAATAAGCCGTTAAATCCTTTTCTGCAATTACGGGTGGAGTTCCTTTTGTATTGTTGTTTTGTGCTTGTGAAAAAGTAAAGAGCAATAAAAATAATACAATACTAAAATGTGTTTTCTTCATTATTTTTTTTCTTTTAATTGATACAAAACCGAACTGTGAGGTTTTAATTCTGCTGAAATTGCTGTTGAAGCCACTTTTGATTTCTCACCAGTCCAAATATTCAAAGCTTCTATATTTCCTGAAATTCCTAAATCAGTAAAATTTACCGAAATAGTTTCCGAAGCTTTATCGGAGATATTAAACAAAGCCAGATAAATACTTCCGTCTTTAGGATTTTTTGAAGTCACCGCAATTTTTCCGTCTTTTTGGAAAAGCTGGTTTACATCAGTACTTTCATTGTGCATTTTCACAACTTCTTCGTTGGTTAATAAGGATAAAGTAAAAGTATCGTTACTTGGTAAATCTCCACCAAAAAACAATGGCGATTTAAAAATATTGAAGAAAGTAATTAAGGTATATTGCTCGTCTTTTGTTAAGCGTGTCATTCGGTCTTCGCCACGTTCTCCCCTAACAGAAATGCGTCCTAACGGAATCATATCGCAGTCTGGCCATGTTCCCGGTGCAATATGTGGGTACCATTGCTCGCTTACTTTCATTAGATGTGTAATATGAGGCCACGTGTCCCAAACATCATCAACCATGCGCCACATATTGGCATGTTCTTTTACGTGAGGAGCTGCAGTTATAGGGGTTTCACCTGGCGAAGTACTCAATACGATTTTGCGTCCGCATTTGTCGATCGCGTTTCTAATCAGGTTAATTTCACCTTCGTGATACGGTCTTGACAAATCATCAATTTTGATAAAATCAACTCCCCAGCTTGCATACAGTTCAAATATAGAATCATAATATTCCTGTGCTCCCGGCTTGTCTGCAACAATTGTATAATTGTCTTTTAGCCACTCACACTGCAAGGCTGTAGTATAAATTTGATCTGCCGTGATTCCGTTTGCGCCTTTAACTGGCATTTTGTCTTCCACCGCTTTTTTCGGAATTCCGCGCATAATATGGATTCCGAATTTTAATCCTTTCTTATGAATATAATCTGCTAAAGGCTTAAATCCTTGCCCATCTTTTGCTGATGGAAAGCGATTTACAGCTGGCAAATATCTTCCGTATTGATCGATTACATATCGTGGATCTGTTTGGTTATATCCTCCTGCCTTATCATTTTCAACAAACCATCTGATATCAACCACGATATATTCCCAACCGAATTTTTTCAAGTTTTTTGCCATATAATCGGCATTGGCTTTTACTTCGTGTTCTTCTACAGTCGGGCCATAACAATCCCAGCTATTCCAACCCATCGGCGGCGTTTGAGCCCATTGTTTGAATTCCCCTTTTTTAAAAACTTTAGTCTGGGCAGTAGAAGAAAACGATACGAAAACCAACCCCAAAATCAACGGAACTATATTTTTTATTTTCATTATGATTTTAATAAGTGTTAATAATACACTTCGAATATACTAAACTTTTCGTCATTAAATACAATTAACCCGTCTGCTAACCAAAACGCTGACAGGTTAATTGGTAATTTAAAAACGAACTACTAATTTGTGCTAATTAGCTCCGGAAGAGCAACATATTTATAGCAAATAATAACCGGTCACGGATAAAGCTCCAGCGGAGCGACATGTAAAACAATCTCAAGATTTCACCCCGATGGGGTTCTTTCGTTTCAATCGGGTTATTTGCTATAAACATGTCGTTCCGCTGGAACTAGCATTCTTTGATATACTTTATTATTTTTTTTAGCTACAGATTAACTGATTAAAAAGGATTTTATCTGCATTTTTAATTAAGCTCTGGAGGAGCAACATATTTATAGCAAATAAATAACCCGTCGCGGATAAAGCTCCAGCGGAGCGATATGTAAACGATCCTAAGATTTTACCCTGATGGTTTTCTTTCGTTTCAATCGGGTTATTTGCTATAAACATGTTGTTCCGCTGGAACTAGCATTCTATGACATACTTTATTATTTTTTTAGCCACTGATTAACTGATTAAAAATGATTTTATCTGCATTTTTAATCAAGCTCCAGAGGAGCAACATATTTATAGCAAATAATAATCGGTCGCGGATAAAGCTCCATCGGAGCGATATATAAAACGATCTCAATATTTCACCCCGATGGGGTTCTTTTGTATCGATTTCTAATTTGCAATAAACATATCGTTCCGCTGGAACTAGCATTCTTTGACATACTTTATTTTTTTAGCCACTGATTAACTGATTAAAAATGATTTTATCTGCATTTTTAATTAAGCTCCGGAAGAGCAACATATTTATAGCAAATAATAATCGGTCGCGGATAAAGCTCCAGCGGAGCGATATGTAAAACAATCTCAAGATTTCACCCCGATGGGGTTCTTTCGTTTCAATCGGGTTATTTGCTATAAACATATCGTTCCGCTGGAACTAGCACTCTTTTATAGACCTGACAGGTTTTAAAAACCTGTCAGGTCTCTTTGACGACATACTTTGTCTTTTTTTTTAACCACTGATTAACTGATTAAAAAGGATTTTATCTGCATTTTTAATTAAGCTCCGGAGGAGCAACATATTTATAGCAAATAAATAATCGGTCTCGGATAAAGCTCCAGCGGAGCGATATATAAAACGATCTCAATATTTCACCCCGATGGGGTTCTTTCATATCGATTCTAATTTTTCTATAAACATGTTGTTCCGATGGAACTAGCATTCTTTTATAGACCTGACAGGTTTTAAAAACCTGTCAGGTCTCTTTGACGAAGTACTTTGTCTTTAGATTAAATGATTAAAAATGATTTTATCTGTATTGCTAATCTTACTTCTAACTTCTTGCTTCTAACTTTTTCCTTATTACTTCACATTCACACTAACCTCAACCGGCTTTAACCATTGACTTGTAAATGTAACTTTTATCGGCTGAGACGATTCTCCCGTTGCCTGAACATAAGCTGCAATATGACCGTGATATACGCGCTGTACATTATCTGTATAATCTGTCATGTCGCTGTTGTTTCCTGCTTCAAGGCCTAATAAAGTTCCCGGACCAGTAATTGTGCAGGTAACTTCATTATCAGAAAGCATTACCGGAAAACCGTTTTGATCTTTTAGCTGCACCATAATTTTAGCTACACCTTTGTCTTTTGCAATTGTAAAATTGGTATCAGCAATTGTTAATTCAACAGGTTGTTGTGTCGAATTAATAGCGTATCTGCTTACTTCCTTGTCGTCTTTGTTTAGACCAACTGTTTCTAATTTTCCGGCAGCAAAAGGAATATCCCAATAAATAATTCCTGTTTTTTCATCATATGCTTTTGCTTCGCCAACCACTTTTCCGTTTAACTCTAGACGAGCTTTTGCAGCATTTGTATAGCACACAACGCGAATTTTTTCACCCGGAGTGTAATTCCAGATTGCCCATGCATCTTTCGAAATATCTTTTTCATTTTTTAAAGGATAAGTTCCGATGTAAGCCATTGGTTTATCAGACCATAATGACTGACGGAAATACCCTCTCGGTTTGATAATTCCTGCAAAATCAACCAAACCAGAGTAAAATCCTCTTGAAGGCCATCTTCCTGATTCTCCTAAATAATCAATACCGGTCCAAAGGAATTGTCCAAAAATATGTTTGTTGTTTTTTACGGCAAGCCAAGGCTCCATATCATGCACATTCTCGCTTCCGAAAATAACTCTGTTTGGATATTTTTCGTGATCCGATTTATATTTACTTTCTGTATAATTATATCCTGTAATATCCAAAGCTCCCGGATATTCTGTTTCGTTAGACATCGCAACACCAGCTAAACCAGCCGTTGTTGGACGGGATTTGTCATATTTTTTTACGGCTGCAACCAAGCGTTTTGCAATTACTCCAAGACGCATGGCATCTGGTGCATCTTTTTTATAACCTCCATAGGCAGCTTGTCCAAAACCGTCTTTTCCTTTGTCTAAAACTGGGTGCGAATAAGGATCATTTGGATAATCTACCTCGTTACCAATACTCCACGCAAAAACCGAAAGATGATTTCTGTCACGACGCACAAAATCTTCCAGATCTTTTTCTCCATAATCTGCAAAAATGTCAAACGAACCCTCGAATCCCGGTGTTCCGTAATTCCAGCCTTCTAACCATTTACGTTTTGGGAATTCCCATTCGTCATACGCTTCGTTCAATACTAGTAAACCTAATTCATCACACAATTCATAAAAAACAGGTGCTTGTGGATTATGACTTGTACGAATGGCATTTACGCCAATTTCTTTTAATGTTTTCAATCTGGTTTCCCAAACTTCACGAGGTACTGCAGAACCTAAAACTCCGGCATCGTGATGCAAGCAAACGCCTTTCATTTTCATCCAGTTTCCATTTAGGGCAAAACCATTATTTGGATCGAAAGTGAACGTTCTAAAACCAGTTTTTGTAACCGTTTGATCGATTTGTTTTCCATCTTTTAGGACAGTTGTTTTAAGCTGATATAAATTTGGATTATTGATGTCCCACAATTGTGGATTTGTGACATTTAGTTTAGATGCTATTTTACCGCTTTGATTGGCCGCAACTTCAATCTTATTAGAAGCTTTTGCAACAGATTTTCCATCTTTTGAAATCAATTCGTTCACCACAGTTAAATTTGATTTTGCAGAAGATCCATTCTCTACCTCAACCTCAACATTCAAAGTTCCGTTTCCTTTTGTCACTTCAGGATACGCATAAACGCCCCATTGTGCAATATGAACCGGATTTGCGTAAACTACCCAGACATCTCTGTAAATTCCAGAACCTGTATACCATCTGGAATCAGCACTTTGACTGTGGTCTACACGAACTGAAATCGTGTTTTCTCCTCCGTATTTTACGAACTGAGTGGCATCATAAGCAAAAGAAATATATCCATTTGGACGTTTTCCTAGCGAATGTCCGTTGATAAAAACTTCGCTTCTGTTGTAAACCCCTTCAAAATACAAATACACTTTTTCTCCGGCTTTGCTCTGCGGAATATTGATTGATTTTCTGTACCATGCAATTCCGCCCGGCAAATAACCTGTACAACTTGCCAGTGTTGGGCTTAGCTGTCCTTTTACGCTCCAGTCGTGAGGTACATTTACCGACTGCCATTTGCTGTCGTCAAAAGTGGTGTTTTTTGCATCTGAAATATCCTGAAGATTGAATTTCCAGTTGTCATTGATTTTTTTCGAATCTCCAAACGAAATCTGGCTGAACGCCGAGACAAACGAAAAGAGTAAAACAGGTAATAAGATCTTTTTTGTAAACATTTTTTTCTAAGTTGCTAAGTAGCTAAGATTCTAAGGTTCTAAGCTTTCTAATTAATTTATTATTTCTTTGTTTCAGGTTTTCTTTTATTCTTTAAGTCTTTATATAAACCCGATAGGTTTTAAAACCTATCGGGTTTGCTAATCTTTGTAGAACTTCTCGCGGAGATCCCTCGTTACTCGGGATGGCATCCTTTACGATTAATCACTTTCCCCTCAAAGTTTTATGCAATCTATTGATTATTTAAACCCAATGACAAACATTGTGGTTATTTATCTTTGTAAAAGTTTAAAACTTTGACAAAAATTTGCGCATCGATTCTAAAACCTTTGAACCTTTGCGACTTTGAACCTCTGAACCTTAATTATTTATACGTTCCCACATAAGTCACAACTGACTTGGCCGGAATTTCAAAATTAGAAACATCTACAGCAGTACCTTTTTTCAAACTTAACGTTTCAGAAGTTGTGTATGGCGTAAATTTATTATCTGTTAAAGCTCCTCCTGTAAGATTTAATTTGTAGGCTTTCGCCGATTTGCTAATGTTAACCGCAACAACAACCAATTTCTTTGTGGCCACATCTTTATATGCCGTTACCATTACATCATTCACGGAAGTGGCATTATCTACACTAGGAATCTGAACTCTAACCATTCCAGGTTTTACGAAGAAAGAGAAGTTTCCTAAAGCCCAAAGTGTTTTGGAATCTCTAATGTATCCATCGTTTTTGCAGTAATTTGAATCTCCCGCGCCGTTGCTTGCATTGTCATCCACATGAATTAATCCGTCTTTGTAATCGCCACGACTAATTGCTGTCCACCATTGCCAGGAAGTAACATTTCCAACAGCAATATCAGTACTGATAATACGGGCTGTCCAAAGTGCCAGCTGAATTCCTAAATCTCTTCCCGGACCTCCGCCTCCTGACAATTCTGATGTTCCGGGACTTTCTAAAACACAATATTCTGAAGACCATAAACTAACTGCACCAACTGACTGAATTCTTGAAGCTGCTTGTTGTCTTGAAGAAACCAGTTCGTTTAAAGGCCAGGCCTGCCAGTAACTGTGTCCGGAAATGGTTTTCTTTACGTTAGATAATCCTGTTATTTTTTTAGCAGAATTTGCTGCAAAGAAATAATCAATCTGGTTGGATCTGCTTTCTTTGCCTGAAACGGTTTTATATAAAGATTCGTAAGCACCTGCTTCTCCCACAACAATTTGAGCCGTAAGCCCTTTTGACTGCAATTTAGGAGATAATATATTTACAAAACTGTAGATGTTAGCATTGGTAGCAGGAGATCCTTCTTGTGCCGTTCCATCCCACTCGTACTGCGGCTCATTAAACGGGCTCACATAATCGATTGTTAAACCTTGTTCTGTTTTTAATTTATCTAATGCAGTAACCCAGAAATCAGCCAACTCCGGCATTTTTCCATCTTGCAAATTATAAAATTCTTTTATGGTGGCATGTGCTTTTCCGTTTTGAGTTAAATAAACCGGTGCACTGTTGGTAAAAGCCAATAATTTATCCACTCCACGTTCTTTTGCAGCTTTCATAAACCAAACCTGTCCGGCTTGTTTGCTCATATCATACGAAACTCCATCTGTTGTAAAACATTCTGTACGTCGCCATTCATCTGAAATATCGCTGGCATCGCCTTGTTCTGTACTTCCTGATCCAAGATTAAAACGCCAAAGTGATAGTCCAATTCCTTTTGGATTTCCGTCAGCATCTAATTCTCTGCTGAAAAGCAAATCGGCCATTTTGTTTCTTTTATCAGAAGGCCAGTTTTTTCCAATGAAATTACATTGCCAGGCATCAGAGGCACCAAAACTTTCCATGGTTTGGAGATTCATATCCAGATTTACACTTAATTCTGCAATGGTGTTTTCAGTAACTGAATCATCTGATTTTTCAGAATCGCAACTAATCATAAAAAAGTTAGCGAAAAGCAAGCCTGCACATAACAGACTTACTTTTTTGTTATTTATAAATTTCATTAGTAACCTGGGTTTTGTTTGATTAATCCTCCACTTAAATCAATTTCCATTTGAGGTATTGGCCACAATAAATTTTTGGCAGGATTAAAATTGATTCCTTTATCCTGAGGTTCTCTCAAATTGGTAGTTTCGTACGGGTCTGTAGAATTTAAATTGTATTGAACAAAAGTTCCGTTTGGTCCCATCAAAGATTCGATAACCGGTTTTCCGGTAGTTGGGTCTTTTTCACGACGGATATCATACAAACGCAATCCTTCAAAAGCCAATTCTAAACGACGCTCTTTGTAAATTTGGTTCAGTAGTGTCGGACCAGATAAACCTGTTTTTGGATCTAATTTTACACGTGCTCTGATGATATTGATATCTGCCAATGCATCTCCTCCTGTATGGTAATTTGCCTCTGCTCTTGTCAGATACATTTCTGCCAGACGAATCAATGGAACATTCAAAGGCAAATGCCCGTCTTTATTATCTAAAGCACGACGTGTTGCTATCGGAATATAATATTTACGACAGATACGCCCTGATTTATTGTCATTTAAACTGAATTTATGCGTTGGATTTAAAACCTCATCTCCATAAGCGGCTTCTCCCCATTTTGTAATAGTACTTCTGCGACGAATTACATCATTTTCAGAAAGATAAGCATTTTCTAAATCACTGGTTGGCATACACCATCCCCAGCCATCCAAAACATCTGCAGCATCATTGCTTGGGAAGTTTTTCTTGTCTTCACCTCTGGCACCTGCCAATGTTGGCAATGCAGAACCTAAAGTTTTATTCTGTACATCAGAAGATTGTGCTTCTAAAATAGATTCTACACCATTGTGATTGTTTACACTCCAAATGTTCAGGAAATCAGCTTCTAATGCAAAAGGACCTTCTGTTATTACTTTGTTTGAATATTGTTTGGCCTCTGCCCATTTTTCCTGAAATAAAGAAACGCGCGCCAATAAAGCATAAGCAGCCCATTTGTTTATTCTTCCGTTTCTGTTTACCGGAATAGTTTCCAGTTTAGCAGCAGACTCTTTAAGATCCGCTTCAATCTGAGCATACACTTCTGCAGCAGAACTGCGCTCTAATTTTAAATCTCCGGTTCCTAATGATGTTGTATAAAGTGGAACTCCTCCAAAAAGGTTTACCAGTTCATAATAACAATAGGCACGAACAAATAGAGATTCTCCCATATATTGATTCTTCTGTAACTCAGTAATTGGTGCTTCAGCCATTTTTTCCAAACCAATATTTGCCGACTGAATGGTATAGAAATGCGCTGTATAACTACTGTTCATATCTCCCATATTATCCGGCGAAATAATGTATTGAGAACTTGGTCTGTGTGCACTGTTGTCCTGACCTGTATTACCCATCCAGGCATCATCTGTTGCCATTTCGTTGGTAACTCTCGGTGCAACCAAAACCCACCAGTCATTGGTCACTAACAACCTGCGTGTTAATTCGTTGGTATAATTTTCACATTCCTGTGCTGTTTGAAAGTAGTTTTCCAGGGTTTGCTTTCCTCTTTCGTCTTTTTCAATAAAATCAGAGCAGGAAACTGCAACTGCAGCTAAAGCTATTATTGATAAAATTATTTTTTTCATGTTCGTTTTTATTAAAATGCTACATTAAGACCCATCAAAATTGTTGGCTGTACAGGATAGTTCCATTCTCCAAAACCTGCTCCTTTTACTCTGTCGCCCTTATCCGGGTCTCCTCCTGCAACTTCAGGATCAACTCCTGTGTATTTTGTCCAGGTCCATAAATTCTGGCCTGATAAAGAAATTCTAAGTTTGTCTAATCCGAATTTATTATAGAATGAAAATCCTAACTGTAAGTTTTTCATACGCACATAAGAACCATCTTCTACGTATAAAGAAGAAAATTTAGTGTAGTTCTCATTATTATCATCTTTGGACAAACGAGGAATAGAATTAGAAGTTCCTTCTCCATGCCAAGCTTTTTGGTCTAATCCGCTTATTTTGTTGGTTAAGCTTGCACCGTTGTATAAATCTGAAATTGTTGTATTGACGATATCATTTCCGATACTGGAATAGAAATTAGCAACTAAATCAAATTGTTTGTAAGCAAAATTTAAATTCAGTCCGATGTTGTAATCCGCCCATGGAGAACCAATTTTAGTACGGTCTTTATCGTCTAGTTTTCCGTCTCCGTTAACATCTTTAAAACGAATATCTCCTTCTTTTGCATAAGGTTGTAATTTAGTTCCGTGCTCGTCTGTATGGGAATTTAATTCTGTTTGATTTTGAAATAAACCATCAGCTACGTATCCGTAGAAATAACCTGGTTCATCTCCTTTTACCGTCACACTTCTGTTATTAGCTCCGTACAGTTTTTCTCCATCAGAAGATAAAGACAACATTTCAACATCAACCGTTGTAAAAGTTACATCGGCACCATAAGAGAAATCCCTTTTTTTATCTTTATAAGAAATCAGCAAATCGATACCGCTGGATTGCATAGCACCCACGTTTGTCCAGATTGTGGCATTTTCCGGAAATCCGCTATAGGCTGGAAATTGCTTTAAGAATAACATATCATTTGTTTTTTTCTGATAATATTCTAATGATCCTGAAAGCTTGTTTTTCCATAATCCGAAATCGATTCCAAAACTCATATCTTCAACAGTTTCCCATTTAATGTCTTTATTGGCCATAGAAGAAGGAAATGAAGTATCTCCTACAACATCACCAATTGGATAAAATCCTTGCCCAATGTTGGATTGATACACTTGCGTTGGCAATCCCTGATTTCCTACTTTACCCCAACCTGCTCTAAATCTAAGATCGCTTAAAACATCTTTGGTAGATTCCATAAATCCTTCGTTCAAAATTCTCCATGAAACAGATGCCGAAGGGAAATTTGCCCATTTATTGTTCGTCATAAATTTAGAAGAACCGTCACGTCTGAAAGTTCCCGTGAAATAATATTTATTGTCGTAGTTATAAGAAAAACGGGAAATATAAGACATCAATGAACTTGACCAGCTGTTACCTTTACTATCACGGTTTTTAGTTGCTGCATTTACCTCTCTCATTAAATCTGAATTATTAGGCACACCTTCTCCGTAACCCCAAACATCATTGCCATTATACTCTTCCATTGTATTACCAATCATCAGCGAAGTATTATGTTTTTCTGCGAATGTTTTAGAATAAGTAATTGTATTTTGCCAGGTCCAGTCTGCATTGGTTGTAGCCCATCTTTCCACTTTATTTATTTCTTCTTTTTCGTGTGCAGCATCAATGATAAAATCGGGTCTGAACCTGCTTCTAACTTTATCTCCTACTTCGATAGAAGCCTGTGTACGAAATACCAAACCTTTAATTGGAGTATATTGTAAATATCCGTTTGTATTTAAGTTATATTGATCTGTATAGTCATCATATCGCTTTACACCTGCAACCGGATTCCATACATACGAAGGCGAACGTGCATAAATGCTGTATTCGTTTTCACTTCCTGTTAACTGATCTGCTGGTTTGTAAATTGGCGTAATCGGGTCAATTTTATCAAAATCTGCCCAGTTTCCAGGCTGACCATAAGTTTCATAACGCGGATTTAAAGTGATTCCGGCAGAGAATTTATCTGAGAATTTAAAATCATTAGCAATTCTTAACGTAATTCTCTCCCAGCCTCCTACTTCATAAATAGATTCTGCATCATAGTAGTTCATACTAATTGCATAAGTATGTTTTTCAGAACCTCCGCTCACACCTAAAGAAGCATTTGTAACCGGAGATCCACTTTTAATTCCGGCTTTCCACCAATCTGTCGTTTTTCCTCGGTATTGAGAAGGGTTTGGCAAATAATCTGCATAACCTGAATTGTTGTATGCTTTGTTCATGATAGTTGCATATCCTTCGGCATCAGCCATGTGATATGGATTGTTCATAAGCTGCATCCCAGAACTTATATCAAAGTTGAATCTCGTTTGCCCCACTTTTCCTTTTTTGGTAGTGATCAGAATAACTCCGTTAGAAGCACGTGAACCGTAAATAGCACTTGCAGAAGCATCTTTTAAAACCTCCATAGATTCAATTTCATTTGGGCTCAAAAAGTTTATACTGGTTCCCATCGGAATACCATCTACTACATAAAGAGGAGAAGTATCCAGATTTAGTGTCGAAATACCACGGATCAAAACTCTTGGCTGTGCACCAGGACCTCCTTGCCCTGTAACCTGAACTCCGGAAACTTTTCCTTGTAATGATTCGGTCACATTACCTACTGTCATGGTTTGGAGTTCTTTTCCTTTAATAGAAGAAATAGAACTCGTTACATCGCTCTTTTTTACCGCGGCGTAACCTACAACGACAATCTCATCAAGCGTCTGGCTTGATTCCTCTAACACAACATCAAAAGTTGTTTTATCGCCAACCTGAATTGTTTTGTTAGAAAAACCAACAAATGAAAATTCAATTTGAGCATTTTTATTGGGTACACTGATAGAAAAGTTTCCATCAAAATCTGTTGATGTTGTTGTGGATGTTCCTTTTACTGCCAGATTAACTCCGGGAATTGGCACATTGCCTTTATCCTTAACAGTTCCTTTTACCGTTATTTGCCCAAATGTCGCGGCGGTGCACAACATGGTGATAAATAACCATATAAATTTATATTTCATATTAATCTATTTTTTTATTAATGCTAAAACTTAAGTTCGAGCAAACTATTTTTTTGTGATAAAGACTCTTTCCAATTCTGTATCCAGTACAACTTTGTATACTCCCGGAGCAGCTGGATATTTTGCATTTCCATTTTCACCCGGTGACATTGTAGCAATACCATTTTTGATTAATCTCCATGACGGACTCCACCATTGACCTGTAAAAGTGGCTTCCATTTGTCCTGTCAAAGTGTATTCTCCAACTAATTGATAGGCATTATTTGGGTTATTTGTCAAATGCAATCCGGTTTGTATCCAGGCTGTCCATGTATCCCAGTCTGCACCCTGAATTCCGCCGCCGCATACGCTCACAAACGGTCTTCTTAAGGCTTCATCATCACTCCATAATCCATTGGCAACATCGGCCCAGACTTTACTTGAAGGTGTATATTTAGTTGCGGTATAAACTAGTGTATTTGGATTTACTTTTATGTTGTAATATCCTTTTGTTGGTAAAATAATTGGAGTTGAAGCTACGTCATCTACCAATCCGCCAGCTGCATTTAATCCGAAACAATGTGGGGCAAAGTCGGCTTCCTGACCTAAGAAATAAATTTCTTTATTGTCTTTATCAGCATAATATTTGAATTCAAAATCCTGTCCGTTTTTCTCGTGGAAATACATCGGTACGCCCACAGCATCAGTAGTCAGGTTGGTGCCTTTTGGCTGATCACATAAATAAAGGGCAGGATATTCGTTTGTTGCCACAATATTGATATTTAAAGATCCTGTATTCGGAATCGCAAATTTATCTTTGGCTGTAATTGTCAATACATAATTTGCTGCAGTTACAGGCAAAGTATACGTTTTATTGAAAGTATAAGATTGAGGCGAATCTGTTAACTGAATCGTTTCATCAATAGCTAAAGCCTCACATTTTACCTGAACATAATCTATTCCCGAATCATCGTTTACCACAAAATTTACTGGCATTTCATTGCTTGTTGACAATAAAATAACAGCTCCTTCTTTTGGCGTAATCATCGTTATTGCCGGTGCAGCAAATTCTCCATCCAGACGTAAATTGATATCTTCATCAATGGCATTTCCTGAAACATCTGTTATTGTTAATTTAATTTTGAAAGATTCTGAAGTTCCCCTGTTTGAAGGTACTTCAAAAAAATAGCTTAAATCATATGATTCAAGTAATGGGTCACTTGCAAACGTGATCATTTTATCTAAGGATAATTCAGGAATTTGAATTCTCACACTTTTTAGTCCCAAATCGTCATTAAGCGCAGCTTTAATTTCGAATTTTCTATTTGGTGCTCCATAAATTTCCTTTGTTGTCACTACAACCGTAGGATCATCAGAAGAAGGATAACCAGTTTCGTTATTTTGACATCCGGTAATAAGGACGGCAAAAAGGGCAAGAAAAAATAAAAATACATTTTTTTTCATTTCTTTGATTTTAAGGTTAGGTTAGTTAGTTTGTTTTATGCTAAAAAAATTGTTTGTTGAAGATGAGATAAACTCATTTTTGAAGAGCATCTAAATTGTCTTTCAATGATAAAGAAATAAGACAATAAAGTAATGGTGTGGTTTTTTGTCATTCTAGTAAAGTTTGGTTAATATTCTTTTTTTTATTTTTTTCTTCTAAAACGTATAAGTGCAAAGAAATATTTAATACAGACTTCTAAGGAGGGGTAAAATGGAAAAAAAAGGAGGTCAAAATGGCAATTTACCGTTATTTTGGATTTAAAATTAACAAGTACAAAAAAATAACAAGTTATTTTTCAATAATTCGTAATTAATAAATAATCTTCAATCTAGAACTACAACGTTTGATTTTTTGAAAAATTTATACTCTTCTGTACAAAAAAACAAAAGAGTATTCAAAAAAATAAAAACACAAAGGATTGTTATTTGATGATATTCAAATCAGAATTAAACGAATTTTTATACTTTTTAATATATTCTGAAGGTGTCATTCCGAAGAGTTTCACGAACTGCTGTCTGAAATATTTTGGATCTTCAAAACCAACTTCTGCACTTGCCTGCGCAATATTCATATCTTCTGTCAACATTAACATCGCCGCTCTTCGAATTCGTAGAGAACGAATAAAAGCATTTAAAGTCTGTCCTGAAATGATCTTGATTTTGGTATAAAGTGTCCTATGGCTCATTCCCATTTCGAGTGCAAAATTCTTAATCGTAAAATCTTTTTTATGAATATTGGCTTCGACAATATCAATACACTTTTTCAGGATTTCCTGATATTCAACCGGAACTTTTTGTGCGTTTTCCCTAAGTGTTATGCTGTTCAGGAAATAAGTTCGGAGATTACTTCTGTTTCGCAATAATGACTCCACACGTGCTACGAGTATATCATCATCAAACGGTTTTGTAATATAATCATCCGCACCATCTGTGATTCCCTGTAAATGCGTTTCCGGGTTTTTAGAGGCCGTTAATAAAATAACAGGAATATGAGATAAACTGTCACTTTCTTTTATTTTTCGGCATAATTCGAGACCGTCCATATGTTCCATCGTGATATCGCTGATAACCAGATCAGGCATCTGTTTTTTAGTCATCTTCAAGCCCTCTTCTCCATTTTCAGCATTATAAACGATGTAGTTTTTAGAAAATAATTTGATCAGATAGGCCCTAATTTCTGCATTATCATCGATTATTAAAACGGTACGCTTATCAGTAAGCATAATTTTCTGAAAATCACTTTCTGAAACCGTATTATTTAAAGACTGCTTATTTTCTTCTGAATCATCAATAATCAATTCATCAAACAACTGGCTTCTTGTTGCCACAACATCCGTAATTTCAATATCTTCAAAATGACTGTTTCCTTTAAGGAACGTCAAAGTAAAAGTGCTTCCTTTTCCTGGTTCACTGCTGCAGCTTACTGTTCCTTTATGTTTGTTTACAAAATATTTCACAATATAAAGTCCAATTCCAAAACCTGTTCCAACAGACACTTTTGAGTTGATCTGTTTGAATTTTTCAAAAATAACGTCAATATCTTTCTTTTCAATTCCATCGCCACTATCTGAAATTTCCAGGATAACTTCCTTTTTATTTTCAGAAAGTTTCAGATTAATTTCCCCTCCAATTGGTGTGTATTTAAAAGCATTTGACATTAAATTAAATAAGGAGATTTCTATTTTTTCATAATCTCCAATAATTTCAATATCATGTTCCGGAATATAAAATTTATAAGTAATATTTTTCTCTTTTGCCTGATTCACAAAACATTGATACACTTCATTGCAAAGATTATTTACATTTATATTGGATAATCGGAGCGAATCAGCGTCATTTTCGGCTTTTCGAAAAAGAAGCAGCTGATCCACCAAACTTAAAAGCCTGCGGGCATTTCGATGTGCAATGGCCAAATCGCTTCCGGAAGAACCATTTTGAACACTTTCCTTCTGAACTGCTTTTTTGAGCGGATTTATAATTAGCGAAAGCGGCGTTCTAAACTCATGTGAGATATACGTAAACATCGACGATTGTTTTTCGGCAACTTCCTTTTCTTTCTTGCTTTCCAGCTCGGCTATTTTTACTTTATATTTTAGTTTTTCCTTATTTTTATGATATTCCAAATAAGCAAAAAGAATCCCTGCCAGAGCCAATAAATACAACGTATAGGCCCACCAGGTTCTGTACCATGGCGGCAAGATTTCGATTGTTACAAGGCTTATTTCTTTGTTCCAACCTCCTTTAAAGTTGGTAGTTTTTACTTTAAAAGTATATTTTCCTTCTGTTAATCTGGCATAATTTGCTTTTCGGGCCTGACCCACATAATTCCACTGTGCATCCCAGCCTTCTAAATAATAGGCGTAATTTATTTTGTCGGCATTATTGTAATCTAAGGCAACAAACTCCAGCGATAAAGTGGTTTGGTCGTAAGGCAGACTTACTTCTTTTATTTTGCCCGATTCCCATTTAGATACCAAATCATTTTTGCTTTCTTCAATAGGCTGATTGTTTACGTAAAAATCGGTGAGCAATAAATTATTCTGCTGGTTGAATCCTTTAATTGCTTCGGGAAAAAAGATATTAAAACCGTTAATTCCGCCAAATAAAAATTCACCCGTAGATAATTTAAGTCCTGCATTAAAACTGAATTGGTTGCTTTGTAAACCATCATTTACAGAGAAATTACGGAAGGTTTTTCTTTTTTTATCGAATCGGCAAACGCCATTATACGTACTCATCCAAAGATTGCCCTCCTTATCTTCGAGCATTCTTAAAATGGTATTCGAAGGCAAACCATCATCTGTAGTTAATCTTTTAAAAGTGTTTGTTTTTCGGTCGAACAATAATAATCCGCCTTCCTGAGTTCCTAACCACAGATTTTTGTCTCTGTCTTCATGAATACATCTTATAGGATTCCCGATATTCGTTTTAGTGATTTTTCTGGTATTTTTTTCAAAAGAAAACAGACTGGTATAATTTCCGCCCCAAAGTTTTCCGTCGCTCGTTTCGGTCAAACTTTGCAAATTTGTAATTGATTTATCGAAAAGAACAAAAGTGTTTTTTGGTCTGTCGAAAAGATATAATGAACCTTCGTTTGTAGCGCTGGCCCAAATATTTGCTTTTGAATCTTTGTAAACCAGCCAAATTTTCTTCTCGATTTGTTTGGTATACGGATTAAAACAAGAATATTGCGTAACTGAATTATTTTTTGGGTTGATTTTGTTTACTCCCCCATTCCATGTCGATAGCCAAATTTCATTATTAGTATCACGCACAATTCCTGTAATAAAAGAACTCGAAAGCTTTTTGCTGTAATTCGTGTAAGTATTGTTTTTTCGATTCCAATATTTCAATCCTGCGCCATCTGTTCCAACCCATAAATTTTTCTTTTCGTCTTCACAAAAAGATAAAATAAAATTCTCTGCCGGATTTGTGGCGTTATAACGAATGCTTTTAAAATATTTGGGTGTGCTGCTGAGCATACTTATACCGCCGCGCAAGGAACCAAACCACTTATTTCCTGCTTTATCCTCATATAAACTCCAAACCGAGTTGCTTTTGGCCAGCTCTACACCATTTATAGCATTATATGGAATTGCTTTTTTATTTGTTCCGATGATTTTGTAAATGCCACAACCGTCTGTAGAAATCCAGATCTCGTTTTTTTTATCCAGAAGAATATCGGTAACGCTGCATTTATTCGAAAAATAATTCTCAGAAAGTGTTTCCGATTGGGTATTAAAGAGAAAAATACCTTCATCAGTTCCCAGCCAAAGATTTCCATCAGAAGCCAGTTTCATTGATTTCACTTCTTTAGAAAACGGAAAAACTACCTTTAAGCTTTTTGATTTGTAATTGTAACTGCAGATGCCAATATTTCGCACATGAATCCAGCAACGTCCCTTTTTTCTATCATCCTGAATCGCAATCGCATCATAATTATTAATACTGATGTTGTTGCCTAAAACTTTAAGCGGAATTTGTTTTCCGACGAAAGAACCGTTCTCAAAAGCGATTAAACCTAAATTCTGAGAAGCGACTAAAACCAAATCATCAGACACGGATCGCATCTGGTGAATAATATCTTTTAGAACTTTGTTTTTTTTGTTTGAAGAGGTAAATTCTACAGGATGAAATGTTGCTGTCGTTTTATTGTAAATGCAAATCCCGTTGGAACCGCCAACCCAAATGTTTTTTCGGGAATCGCCTTCGATATTATAAATCGTATTAAAGAGTAATGATTTTTTATCGTTGATTCTGTTGCGGAAAACTTTAAAATTATAGCCATCATAGCGGTTCAATCCGTCATAAGTTCCAAACCAAAGATAACCATCACTGTCCTGAAAGATGGTAGTTACAGAATTATTAGACAGACCATCAGAAATATCAAGAAATTTTATAGGATTATCTTGTGTAAAACCTACAGAAGAAAAACCTAATAAAAAAAGAAGATGTAAAACAAAATACTTCAAAATAAAATGTTTTTGCCAGGTGTAAAAAGTACAATTATAAGTGAATTTTATAGATATTTCATAAAAATGAGCATATAAAAATTAATATACTTCTTTAACTTATGATTTCATCCTTAATCTAACATTTTTAATAAAATTATACCTTCAAAAAAGTATCTATGATTAGTTATTATTTATAATTCTCTAATCATGTTTTAATTTACTCCAGAAGCTTTTGCAGTTAAAACACTAACGGCACAGGCAAAATCAATTGCCAATTGTAATTCCTATGATATATCACAACGCATTGTTGTCAATATTTGCTTAAAACCAGCCTTTTCATAAGCTCTGATTGCTGCTTCGTTCTCAGAGTAAACTTCCAGTCTAACCTCGGTTATTCCATGAGACAGAACCCATTTTTTAAGATCATCAAGTAATAGATTATTCAAGCCTTTTCCTCTAAATTCCGGGCTTACATACATGAAACCAAGATATCCGAATAATTCATGGTTTTGATACGGTTTTGCTGCTCGGATCTGGGCATATCCGCAACCAATAATTTGATTATTATAGTCAATAACAAGAAGTTCTGTTTTCTCATCAGGTATAAATTCTTCTATGTTATAATAGAATATTTTCCCTTCTTTAAGTGTTGGGTCAAATGGTCGCTCTGCGGCAACAAGAAATTGTAGAAATTCTGCCAGTTGGGGTAAATCAGCAGTCGTGGCGCATCTGATAGCTATGTCTTTAATATTTACATCCATATTTCAAATATACAAAAAATGATTTTTGAATAAATTTAAGAAATACTCGAAATTGATGCTCTCGCTAGAACTAGGCTTTTATTCTAATATTGATCTCCAATTGTATACATTTAACCTTTTTTTCTAAATCTTTTTTTTGGTAAAAAAATCCTTCTTTTCTTTGTACTTACTTTGATAATATGTAGAACACCTTATCTGAAACACTGCGAGTTTTTTCTGTTTTATGTTTTGTCGATTCGCTTTGCCGGTGCGAAGTCAGGAGACATTCGCACAACGAACAACTTTGTTATCAGAACTCTTTGAATAGCGGGGGATGGAAAAAACATTTAAATCATATAAAATTTTAGAAGTAAAGTAATTATGGAAGATTTGATTAATAAAATTTTAGGGAATGATTTTGAAATAATAAGGCAAGTTGAATCAGGTGATTCAATATTTATCTTTTTTCATGAAAAAGGACACAGTAACCCTTTTAGTGATGAGATGCTAAATTTGGTTTCAGGACGGGGTCCTTTGAGAATTAATAAAAAGACAAAAGAATATGAATTTACAAATATTTATGATTTCTATTCCGAATATGGAGATGACAAATTATTTTTTCCAAAGCAAAGTAATATTCTTATCGATTGGGATATAGTAATATCAAATATCAGAAATAGAAAACGTATAAATGTAGATGATTTTATATTATTATTGGAACATAATAATTTGTCTCTTGATTCCTTTGATATTTATAGTAAGAAACCTCCTGAAATATATGATATTAAAATAAAAAATGATAAAGCTATTATTTTTCTAGTGGATTTTCTTAATGAGGTAAATGCTAATTATACGATTAAGAACAATAATCATTTTGTGATAAAATTAGATATTGAGAATTAAAAAACCCAACTCTAAGAAGAGTTCCCCTGATTACCCCAGCTCTACGAAAAGTTCTATAAAAGAATAAATTTGTCGGTTTACGCTGTGCGAAGTCTCCTGACTTCGTACCCGCAACAATAAGCCACAAAGAGCATAAAAAATTAAACTTCACAGAAAAAAACAGAAGGATGCAATTGCTATTTTTGTTTTTTAATTGTTCCGTTTTTAACAGCTTTTTTTTATTTCAATATGTTAAAAATATAAAATCTCATATAATTAAATCTGAAACACTACCCAATAAGAAACAAAAAAGACGACCCACTGGATCGTCTCTTTTACTATCAAATAATATTTTAATTTTTAAAGTTCTGACTTTAAATTCATTTTACCTTTCTGAAGCCCTTTACCCGTTACTTCCAATTGTATTGCACCTGCAGTTTTGACTGCTTTAACCAAAACAACCAATTTACCGCTGAAAAGCTTCATTTTATTTTCATGAAATATTTCCAGAGATGTAGCATCGCCATTACATGCTGCTCTGTATGTTGCTGCGCCCGTTACCTTAAATTGCAATTCATTAACTGCTGTAGGACATGGAATTCCGTTTTTATCTACAACCGAAACCGTTACAAAAGAAATATCATCGCCATCAGCTTTGATAACTTTACGATCTGCTTCGAGAATGATTTTATAAGGATCTCCGGCGGTTTTAACCTCGCTTTCGGTAGCTATTTTTCCATTGGAATCAAATGCTACGACTTTTACCGTTCCAGGCTCATACTTTATATCATTCCACATCAAACGATAGCGGTTTTGAGGAGTTGAATTGTTTTTTTTCTGAACGCCCATACTTTTTCCATTTACGAAAAGTTCTGCACTGTCATAGTTCGTGTAAACAAAAACCGGCGTAATTTCTCCTTCTCTTCCTTTCCAGTTCCAATGTGGCAGAATATGAAGTGTTTTATCCTCATTATTCCATCTGCTTCTGTACAAATAAAAACGGTCTTTGGGAAGTCCTGCCAAATCAGAGATTCCGAAATAAGAACTTCTTGACGGCCATTTTTCATCATAAGGCGTTGGTTCTCCTAAATAATCAAAACCGGTCCAGACAAATTCGCCAATAACCCATGGTTTATCATCCTGAAGCACAAAATCTTCATCCGGAACATTCGACCAACTACATGCTTCAAGATCATAAGACGAACATTGAAGATCATCGTATTGTTTTTCTTTTTGCTGTACAACAGGAAATTTATAAATTCCTCTTGAACTCACTGTTGACGCTGTTTCTGAACCTAATATAAATCCTTGTGGAAATGATTTATAAGCTTCTTCATAAAGATGAACTCTGTAATTCAGTCCCGGTACATCTAATAAAGACCCGAAACCTGACGCCATAGTCTGTTTTACCTGATCCATTCCCACCGTTACCGGGCGCGTAGGATCTTCTCTATGAAAAATATCCTGTAAAAATTTAGCTCTGGTCAAACCTTCAGCTCCGTATTGATCCGGAACTTCATTTCCTGAACTCCACATTACAATACAAGGATGATTGCGTGTGGCTCTTACTAAATTTACAATGTCTTTTTCTGCATATTCTTCAAAAAAGCGATGATAACCATTTTGTACTTTTGGCTTTGCCCATTCATCAAAACTTTCGGCCAGAAACATAAATCCCATTTCGTCAGCCAATTCAAGCTGTTCAAAAGAAGGCATATTATGAGAACTGCGAATCGCATTGCACCCCATATCTTTTAGAATCGTAAGCTGTCTTCGAAGCGCCGCTTTGTTTACCGCAGCACCAAGAGGTCCAAGGTCATGATGAAGGCAGACTCCTTTAAATTTTGTCACTTTTCCGTTAAGGCTAAATCCTTTATTGGCTTCATATTTAATAGATCTGATTCCGAATTTTATACTTTGTTCGTCTTTTAAAGTTCCGTCTGCTGTGTATAATTTGGTAACAGCTGTATACAAATAAGGCGTTTCAGGACTCCACAAGTGAGGCTTGGAAACAGAAATGGTTTGATGAAACTTTCCATCTTTCATTTCAGTCTCTTTCTCTGTTGCCACTATATTATTCTCTGCATCTTTTATTTGCGTTTGCATTGACAGATTATTGCCATTAACTTCAGCTTTAATGTCAACAATAGCAGTATTTTCTGTGATGTTTGGAGTTGTAATAAAAGTTCCCCATTGCGCAAAACTTTCTTCTTCTTTTATTACAATACTCACTTTTCTGTATAAACCAGCTCCCGGATACCATCTTGAAGAAAATGGCATATTCGTCAATTTTACTGCCAACACATTTTCTGATCCGGCTATTAAATCTTTAGAAATATCAATATAAAAATAACTGTATCCGTAACCCCACTCTCCTATTTTTTTACCGTTTAAAAAAACCTGAGGTTCGCTCATGGCACCTTCAAAAATAAGAAGTGCTTTTTTACCTTTTTTAAACTCAGGAATCGAAAATGTATTGCGATACCAGCCTGTACCAATATGCGGAAGCGCTCCGGTACGGCCCGTTTTTTCGGTAGGAACTTTTTCTCCATTTTGTTCAATTGCCGAAACCTGCTTGTCCCATTCTTTATCAAAGGGTCCGTAAATGGCCCAATCGTGCGGTACACTCACTTTTTCCCACTTTGAAGCATCAAAATTTACAGAAAAAGCATCTTCTTTTACGGCTGCAGAAAAACGCCAGTTGTCTTTTAAAATAACTGTACTGGATTGTGACATTATTTTTCCAGACGAAAAAATCAGCAGAAATAATGATAATATTGATTTAAAAATTAATTTCATTTTTGTTTTATTTTTTCACCATTAAGATATTAGATAAACAGTTAGAGCGCAATTATATTTAACACATAGAAACATAGAATTATTGAACTCAAGAAAGGCATTTCACTTGCATTAACAAACATAGCTATGTGTGAGAAACTAGTTTCTTTCTATAATCTTTTTCAAAAACATAAAATCTATGTTTCTATGTGTTAATTTCTTTTTATACACTACTCTCAACGGGTTAAGATCATTTAGCTTTATGAACTTAATATCTTAATGGTAAAATTTAATTTCTAATTTTTAATTTTTGAAAGCATCCAATGCTGGTGAAGGTTTTCCGTCAGGAAGCCAAGCATTCAATTGATAACCGCTCCAGCTTTTTTCACCTTGAGGTTCCCAATAAATAACGCCTAAACCTTTATGATTAGGTACGCTTTTTACTGCTTTTATAGTCGCCTCAAGCATTTCTTTAGTGTTTTGTACTTGTTCAAAATCACCTCCGACTTCAACCACCATAACCTCTTTATTGTATCTCGAAGCCATGTCTTTTAGGTTATTTTCTAAATCTAAAATGGTGCTTTGATAATCGGTTTTGATCCAATACGGATAATACGATAAACCAATTACATCGTATTTTACTTTGTTTTCAGTGACTTTATCAAAAAACCATCTGAATTTTTCACTTTTATTTCCTTCGTCCAAATGAACAATTACTTTAATTTTTGGGTCAACGGCTTTTGTCGCCTCGTATCCTTTATTAAGTAATTGTGCCAGCTGATTAAAATTATCGGTATGTCCTTCCGGCCAAAGCATACCACTTGGAATTTCATTTCCAACCTGAACCCATTCCGGCGTTACTCCTGCTTTTTTCAACAGTTGCAAAACATCATACGTATGTTGGTAAACATCGGTTAACAATTCCGGAAAAGAATGTTTTGCCCATGCTGCGGGTTTATTTTGTTTTCCAGGATCTGCCCAGGAATCGCTGTAATGAAAATCGATCATGATACGCATTCCCATTTTTTGCGCGCGAACCGCCATAACAACTGTTTCTTGGGGACTGCAGTGTCCGCTGGCTTTATCATCGTTGGGGTTGACCCAAACGCGCAAACGAATGGTGTTTATTCCCCGGTCTTTTAATAATTGCAGACAGTCTTTTTCAAAACCGTCTGCATCATAAAATTTATAACCTGTTGCTTCCATTTGTGGCAGCCAGCCTACATCTGCTCCTTTCGAAAAAGAGTTTTTTTCACTTGCCATTTTAGATTTGCAGGAAGCAAACAGAACGGCAATTATCATTAAAAGAGACACAATTTTAAGTAATTTTTTCATATTTTAATCTTTACTGAAAGCTTGCATTACGGATAAGGCATTGTTATCAAAACTATATAAAGCCTGATTTTCAAATGTAGAACCACTTGTTGATTGTTGTCCTTTAAAAGCAACCCATTCGCCTCCCCAATACGCAAATCCTTGTCCAAATTGGGATGCTTTTACTATGTTTTTAATATCCATAACAAAAGTTCTTTGTCCTGCCGGAGTTGCCGGATATCCCGGTACCAACTGATCGTTTGTTCCTACAATATTGTTAGTTTGATCATTGTGTAATAAGGTAAAAGGGTAAGCGGTTTCTGCAATCAGGACTTTTTTACCGAATTTATTTCCTAATGCATCAATGGTATTTTTTACTACTGCTAAATCCTTACCATGCCAAACAGGATAATAAGAAAGCCCGATATAGTCGTAATCAACACTTTTCATTTTGTTAAAAAACCAATCTGTATCTCCTCCGTTTACACCTGCATAATGAATCATTATTTTTGTGTTTGGCGCTTTACTGCGAATTGTTGCACTTGCTGCACTCAATAAAGCGATACATTGCTGTTCGTTACTCATTAGGTTTCCTTGCGGCCATAATAATCCACTATTGATTTCATTACCAATTTGAATAATATCCGGATTAATTTCTGTAATTATTGTTGATGTATAATCGGTAACAGCTATTTTTAAATCTGCAAAAGATAAATTTTCCCATTCTTTTGGAGTAGTCTGTATTGCAGGATCGGCCCAATTATCAGAATAATGAACCGTAAGCCAAACTCTTAAACCGGCTTGCCTTGCTTTTTGAGCTAATTGTTTTACTTCGCTTAAACCGGAACGACCGTTTACAGGGTTTTTCCATAAACGAATTCTGACTGTATTACAACCTGCATTTTTAAGTGTTGTAAGCATTTCTTCGGCTTTACCATTTGTGTAAAATTTAGTCCCTAATGATTCCATTTGAGGAAGAAAAGAAACATCGGATGCTCTGATAAAAGTATCACTCGCATCTGGCGGGTTAACTGCTTCTGCCTCCGTAGCATCATTAGATGAACAAGAAAACTGAATTGCAGTTATAGCAAGTAACCCAAGAATTTTTATATATTTTTTCATTGAGATGAGTTATAATGATTGAAATTTTGAATTTTAAATAAGTCTTTAATGTTAAAGAAGAAGCCTCAAAATAAGCTTATTGAGGCTTCTCTTATTTTTTAATTCAATTATGGAGTTGGTATGAACGTGTAACGTCCATCTAAGTCATTGAACCAAATTTCATATTTTCCAGCTTCAACAATAATATCGCCGCCATTATCTCCCCAGCTTACATCCCAACTATTATTTGCTTTGAATTTCATTTTTCCGGCTTGTAAAGTTTGAGTAACTTTCCAGATATGTCCATCAAAATCAGATTTTACTAAAGGAACATCCATATTCCATCCGGCGTCATCGCCTGTTAGTACAGATCCTGTCAAAGTAATTGTCGAATACGTTGTCATTGGTCCTGTATAAGGCTCAATTTTATACGTTAGCTCTTCAAGATTAATTTCAAAACTATAATAACCTGAAGCTGTTGTTGGAAACACACCCGGATCAGTATCGCTTTCTGTTGCTCTGTATTGTACCGCTGCACCATTTGTTCCGTAAGCCGGAGCCCAGAAACCAATTTGTTCGATTAATTTAAAACCATCTTTATTAAAATATCCTGTATAATAAAACTTTGCGTTTTCTTTTGTATCTCTGTAAATTGGCATATTGTTGCTCGTTACACTCCATCCTGCTGCGGTACCAGGTCCTACTAAAAACAAATCAATTTTAGGAAATATACCTCTGTAAGGAGTCAATACAATCGTGATTGGAGTAGAGAATTTTGGTTCTGAAAGTGTTGTACCAACCGTTGATTTAATTCTAACATCGATTGTTCCTTCAACCTCAGGCGTAAGACCTAATTCAAGTGCTTTTGCATTCAATTCTGCTACTGTAATACCGGCGTGAGTAGAAGTCGAAGACGTAATATCTACCGGAGCTGCAAACTCTGTATTACTGGCTGCAAATTGTACGGTATAGGTAACAATAGTAGGTGTTCCGTAACTTACTTTTTCCCAGGTAAAAGTCAGGGCCGTATTGTTAGGTGTGTCTTCATTTAAAATAGTCGAAGAACCATTATCTGGTGTAATGATTGAAAAAGCAGCTTCCTGAGGCTCTACGATCATCAAATCTGTTTCGTTTTCACAAGACCAAAGTCCGGTAATTAAGGCAATAACTGCAAAAATTTTATATATGTGTTTCATTTTTTGTATCATTTATGTTTTAAAAAAAGTTCTAGTAACCCGTGTTTTGAACCAAATTTCTATTGGCTCCCAATGATCCTTCCGGAATAGGAAAAACGCTCATGTAAGATGGAATAGAGATTCCTTTTGAAGAATTTCCTTTCCATGCCCAATTGTAAGATCCTCCGGTATATTTTCCAAAACGGATTAAATCTTGTCTTCGGTGTGCTTCCCAATGTAATTCGCGCGCTCTTTCATCAATTAAAAAATCAAGCGTTAATTCACTTAAAGTAATGTTTCCAACAGTCGAATTACTATTAGCTCTTTGTCTTAAAGCATTTACATAATCTAATGCCTGAGCGGTTGTTCCGTTTCCGCCTCTTAAAGTGGCTTCTGCATACATTAAATACACATCGGCCAATCTGAATAAAGGAAAATCAGTATCAGCATAAGTAGAACTTACACCGCTAACTCCTGCGGTTGTTTTATTCGAAAATTTTGATAAAATATAACCTTGTGTTTTTACACCAATATCGTCAATATCAATTGATCTTTGTTTTGCAGGATCGCCCTGAACGCCTTTTCCGATTGTGTTTCTGGTATCCTGACTGAATTTTGTCCCATCAAATTTTTGAGCAAATTCTTTTCTGATTCTAAGTGCGCCTGTCCAGCCTCCAACTCCAAAATCAGCACCATTGTTTTCCCACGCACCAATTTGTCCGTTTGTTAAAACAGTCGTTGCTCCCCAGTTTTGAGAAACTGCTCCATCCGACTGAATTCCAAAAATGATTTCTTCAGACGTGTTGTTATCTGCTTTAAAGTTGTCCAGATATTTTGGTTTTAAAGTATAACCGCTTGTTATAATTTCATTACACATTGCAATACAATCATCAAAACGATCGGCTTGAATATATACTTCGGCATTCAAATAAATTTTTGCCAAAATCATACGCGCCATAGATTGGTCTAATCTTCCGTATTCATTCGTTCTGGCCGCTTTTAAATCTGGCAAAACCGCTTTAAGTTCTGTTTCGATAAAATCAAATAATTGCTTTCTGTTAAACTCCGGCCCGGTAAAATTTACAGGATCATTTTCGGTATACATGGGCGCTTTTCCAAATAAATCCATCATGTTATAATACGCATACGCTCTTAAAACACGAACTTCTTGACGGTAAAGTGCTATATCGGCCAAAGTTGCAGCATTAGTAATGCCTTTTGAGCTTAGTTTTTCCGGTGTACTCTGACGTAAAAATTCGTTTGCATAAGAAACAGAAACCATCGTTCTGCTAAACATTCCTAAAATAACCGGATTTGCAGCTGTCCAGATATTACGTTGTAATTCTGCCGTTCCTCCGTCATTTTCATAACTCCAAACCAATTCGTCTGTCGTTAATTCCTGCATGTATAATAAACATCTTGTAAACTGGCTTGTTCCGGCATCGACACCTTCAAGCGAAGAATTATCAGGGCCCAATACTCCGGTTAAGGTTAAATTTCCGTACACACCTGCAAAAGCTTGTTTATATCCTTCGGGCGTAGAAAATAGTACATCCGAAGAAAGAACGTCATCATCTTCTGAAACTACATTTAGGTCATCAGTACAAGACTGAAAAACGCTGGTCAATGCTAAAATTGTTATTAAAATATATTTTTTCATCGTAATTAAAATTTAAGATTAAGACCAAATAAAACAGATCGTTGTCTCGGGTAAATTGTTTTGTCTACACCGTTATTGGTAATTTCAGGATCTAAGCCGCTGTATTTTGTAATTACAAAAACGTTCTGAACTCCTGTTGATATTCTTAACGATGCTTTACTGTTTAACCAATTGTTCAAAGTATATCCCAACGTAACATTGTCCATTTTTAAGAAAGAGGCATTCTCAATATAAAGATCTGACAGCACAACATTTGAAGTCGTTTGAAAATTAGTTTCTGTTATCTGAGACGGAACGTTACTTAAAACACCACCGTTTTCCATAGCATCATATTGTGCTCTGCTCGCGTCTACTGCATTAAAAATTCGGTTCCCAATACTCGCTCTTAAATTGAATGAAAAATCGAATTTTTTATAATTCATGTTAGATGCAAATCCTAATGTAAAATCCGGATCCGGATTATTATAAATGTATTTATCAGCATCATTTCTGATATTATCTCCATTTAAATCTGCAAAAGCACCTTCAATTGGTTTTCCTTCGTTGTTGTATAATTGTTTGTATACATAGAAAGAATACGGAGTATACCCTTCTCTGAAAATTTGTCCCGGAGTTCCTGTTCCCGCAATGTTATCTCCTAAAAAGATATCACTTCCGTTTACCAGATTTTTGATTCTTCTTTCGAATTTGGAGACATTAAAATTCATATTCCAATTGAAATTCTCTGTTTTAACCGCATTTGCATTAATCGTAAACTCAACACCTTTTGTGGTAAAGCTTCCTACGTTTTGATACACGCGGTTAGAGAAATTACTACCATCAGATATTGCTGCATTTACCAATAAATCTTTCGATTCTTTGTAATACACATCAAGTCCGGCAGATAAGCGATTGTTTAAAAAACCAAAATCAAGACCTGCGTTGTACGAAGTGGTTTCTTCCCATTTCAAATTGTTTGTTCTTTTTGAAGGAAGTGCAACCGGAATTGGGCTTTCGCCGAAGTAGTACTCCGAATTTCCACCGCCAAGCTGGTATTTTTGCAAGTATCCGTTTGGCTCAGGAATATCCTGTTGTCCTGTAATACCATAACTTAATCTTAATTTTAAGTCAGATAATGTGTTATTATCTTTAAAGAAATCTTCTTTGATTTTCCATGCAAAAGCCACGGATGGGAAATTCCCCCAACGATTCGCTTCTTCAAATCTTGAAGAACCATCTCTTCTATAAGACAGCGTTAATAAATATTTGTCTCTAAAATTTAAATTTGTTCTGGCAAAGAATCCTAATAAAACAACATCCGTGTCCAGAGTAGTTTCAGGATATGTTGATGGTAAATCCGGGTTTAGAATATTACCGGTTTCAAATTTTGAGCTTTGAAATTTTTGATACGAATAACCACCTGTCGCTTCAAAATTCAATGCGTTAAAAGTTTTATTATAAACTAAATAAGTATCTAATAATTTATTTTTTCTGGTTGCTTCTGTATATTCATTTGTTCCGTACGGAATATTATTGTTTGACGGAGCAGAACCGGCATCGGCACCAACCAATCTTCTTCTGTCTCCATTCGATTCATCATAACCAACATTTACAACCGCTCTTAAAGCAGGTAAGAAATGAAATTTATAATCAACTTCAAAATTTCCAAAAATCCTGTCATTTGTTCCTCTGTCGTTTGTATTTAACAATTGCGAAACAGGATTTCTTGCTGCAGTTGAGACTAACGGATAATTTCCGTTGGCATCAACTCCTGTTGTATATTCAAAATAACCTCCGTAAGGCGCACCGTCTACTTTTATAGGCTGAGTTGGGTCAAAACCAATGGCAGAACCTTCAACAGGATCTGTAAATCGGTTTATTTCGTCTGTATAATTGGCAGAAAGCCTCAATTTTAAATGATTGTCAAGAAAAGTTGGGTTCATTACTAAACCCACCGTGTTTCTTTTAAAATTATTGGTTAAACGCAATCCTTGCTGATCTGTATTTCCAAGTGTTAAACTAGTAGGAATGATATTGAATAAACTTCCTCTAACGGCTAAACTTTGATCTACCGTTCCTGTGTTTCTGTAAATGGCTTTTTGCCAATCTGTATTAGCAGTTCCCAGTTTATCAAGATCATCGCTTCTTCTGTCTGCAATCACACTCCTAAATTCATCTGCACTCAAAACATCAACCGTTTTAATGAGCGTTCCCGCAGCATATTGTACATTATAATCTACAGATAATGTTTTGCTTCCTTTTTTAGTAGTGATAATAATAACACCATTTGAAGCACGCGAACCATAAATTGCAGACGCCGATGCATCTTTTAAAACTGTAATAGATTCTACAGTTGCAGGATTTAATGAGGCCAAAAACGAAGAAGAACCTGTATTGGTAGCATTATCAAGAGGTAATCCGTCGATGACAATAAGAGGATCATTACTTGCAAAAAGCGAACTTCCTCCTCGAATTCTAATTTGAGAACTAGAACCCGGAGCACCCGTTGAATTTACGGTTAAACCCGCTACCCTTCCGTTAAGAAGATTTTCTGTTGTAATATTATTTCCTTTGTTGAAGTCTTTTGTAGAAAGCGCCGTAACAGATCCCGTTGCGTCTTTCTTTTTAACGCTTCCGTAACCTACCTGAACAACAACTTCTTTTAGTTGATTATTATCTTCTTCAAGAGAAACAGTTATATTTTTTTGTCCGGCAACTGCAATAGTCTGAGTGGTATAACCGGTATAGGAAAACGTAATTTTACTATCTGCTTTTACTCCGGATAATTGAAATTTTCCATCAAAATCAGTCGATGTACTGCTATTTGTTCCAGATACTTTTATGTTTACTCCTGGTATGGGCTGTTTTGTTCCTTTTTCCAGGACAACACCGCTAATTGTGTTCTGAGCCAAAACACAAAAAGGAAGCAAGAATAATAAAAGTAAAAATTTGGTTTTAATTATTTTCATACTTTTTTAATTGGGTTGGTTTAAGTTAGTTTTTATTAAATTAAGTGTGGTTACAAAATGATTGCAGAGATATTAGTTTACTCTTTTTTTTACACTAAGAAAAGTTTTTTTTCTAGTGAATTTTCTTTGGAATGTTGGTCATGTTTAAAGTGTTTTTGGTTAAGATAATTGGTTAGTTTGTTTTCGTTGATTTACTCTGAACAAAAAATAAAATAAGATTACTCAAACGTTATAGCTTATCAACTCACTCTGCAAATTAAGCACAGAACAAGGTTTTAAGACAGGGAAAAATTCATTTATAAAAGGGGACAATTTCGTAAAAAGTGTACACATGACACTTTATAAAAACATATTCTGCATTTTTTTTACTGTAATAAAGTGATAATGTAAATAATTAACAGGTAAAATAAGAGATTTAACAATTGAGTAGTTTATGTGAGATTAGAAAAAAATTTACCGCAAAGAACGCTAAGTTTTTTAATCTAAGCTTTTATAAAAGGCATCCCGAAGCCTCGGGAAGCAAAGCTTTGTATTGATTTAGCTTTGTGATCTCTGCTTTTTAAAGCAATCTTAAATAAAAATCTTTGTGTTCTCTGCGGTAAAAAATACTAAGCTTTTAGAAAATAAAATTATTGCAAATAAAATCCGTTTTTATCCGCTTTTTTACGAAGTAAATCTGTTTTATTCGCGTCAAAAATTAGACGCTGATTTTACTGATTCGCTAAAGCGAAAACGATGATATAAACGGACTTTTCTAATTAAGTTCTCGATTAAACTGTACTAATTTTATATATTTTCCCTTAGCCTAATTACATTGCGCTACAGAACTATGTGTGAGAAACGAGTTTCTTTTTATTTTCTTTTTCAAAATCATAAAATCTATGTTTCTATGTGTTAGAAAAATTGCGCCCAACAAGTAATCATTTTCTAAAAAACCAGTAGTGTTTTTTAAACATTACATAATAATTGTTTTAATTTCGCAAAGCATACAGATTCAAATATATTCACATAAAAATTGATCCCGTTTTTAGATCACAATTCTTCTATTTTTCGTATATCAAGGAGCAAGGTGCTTTTTAAAAAAAATTCTATGAATAAGTTAATGTTCTTTCTTGTTATAAGTCTGCTGCACATAAATGCATCCGGACAGAATTACCCGATAAGACATCTTGATATTTCAGTAGGACTTTCAAACAATTCTGTTGCTTCTATCTATCAGGATCAAAATGGTTATATGTGGTTTGGGACATTTGATGGACTGAACCGATATGACGGAAATGATTTTAAGATTTACCGCCATATTCATACTGATCCAAATTCGATTCAGGGAAATGCCATTAGCTGTATTGAAGGTGATTTTGAAAATAATTTATGGATAGGAACAACTGCCGGACCTGTAGTTTTTAATGCAGAACGATCTTCTTTTAGTCCGCTGCAATATTATGATACAAATAAAAAAATCAAACCTTTAAACGTTACCGCCTACGAAATCATTGCTGTACATTCTCAGCACATTATTCTTGTCGCTGCAAAAGAAGCTATCGTAGTGTATAAAGAAGGTGAGAAAATTGGAACGGCAATACCCTTCAACGGAAAACTAAATTATATCGCAAGATCAATAGCTTATAATGCGAAAAAGCAAGTCTTTTATGTTTTTATAACCGGAACCGGTCTTTGCCAGTACGATATTAAATCCAATAAACTAACGCTTCTCAACAATGCAATCACAGGCGCAAATTGTATTAAACTCACAAAGGACGGGCTCTGGATTGGATCAGACGAAGGCGCATACTTATATAATGACAATCTAAATACTTATTCTAAAAATTACTTTCTGGAAAAAACAGTTGTACGTGATTTTTTTCAACAGGAAAACAGACTTTGGATAGCTACTGACGGTGCAGGACTTTATACGATTACCAAAAATCAATCTGCTCCTGTTTTGTATCACGCCAGCGGTCCGGTTTCATTGCTTAACAGTAAATCATTGTATGATATATTTCAAAGCAAAACCGGCGAAATGTGGTTTGGAACCCTGCGTGGCGGCGTAAGTATGATGGGAAAAAATCCACTCGATTTTAATCATTTTAAAAGC
Source organism: Flavobacterium sp. MMLR14_040 (assembly GCF_033657265.1). Taxonomy (NCBI): domain Bacteria; kingdom Pseudomonadati; phylum Bacteroidota; class Flavobacteriia; order Flavobacteriales; family Flavobacteriaceae; genus Flavobacterium; species Flavobacterium sp. MMLR14_040. The sequence continues at coordinate 45,235 of NZ_JAWVWO010000014.1, forward strand.
AAGGATCCATTAACGAATAAAGAAGACGAAGATCCTGCCGCAAACTTCATGCTTTCTTTTTGCGAAGATGAAAAGAAAAATATCTGGATTGGTACTGATGGCGCCGGAATGCGATACTGGAACAGAAAACAAAATACCTACGACGTTTACTCGACAACTTCATCTGCCGGCAGAAAAATTCAAAGCAATTTTGTTACAAGCATCGTCAGGGATTCTGATAATGCGATTTGGGTTGCGATGTGGAAAGGCGGTGTTTGCCGTATTGATCCGAAATCAAAAGCCATTCAGAATTTCTCCATTTACAATCAATTCACTAAAAAAGCAGAACAGGAATCGTGGCTGCTGTTTTTAGATTCGAAAAAAACGTTGTGGCTTGCCATTACCAACGGCGGAGCGCTATATCAATTTGATAAAAAGCAAAACAAATTCGTTTGCTACAGTACTACTTTACGCGATGTTACTTGCCTGTACGAAACCAAAGACGGAAAGATCTGGGGAGGAACTTTTAATTCTTTTTTTGAAATAGAACCCAAAACAAAAAAAGTAAAAAACTATCATTCTGATTATACTATTAGATGCATAACCGAAGATCAAAACAAAAACCTTTGGATTGGTACTGTTGAAGGAGGCTTGCTTTTATTCAACCGAAAAACAGGCACTTTCAAAAAATATACCACACAAAACGGTCTTTCGAGCAATACCATACTTCGCCTTTTAGAAGACAAAAAAGGAAATTTATGGATGACTACGTATCATGGAATTTCAAGATTAAATCCGAAAAACAATACGTTCAGGAATTTTGGGGTTTCTGATGGACTTCAGGGGAATCAATTTAGCTGGAATGCAGGCACAAAACTTTCGACAGGAGAATTTATTTTTGGCGGTATAAACGGATTCAATGTTTTTGATCCCGATAATATAAAAGACAAAAAAAATACGGGCAAATTTTTATTGAATGATCTGCTGGTCAACAATCAGTCTTTAAAATTAGACAGTCCTTATATTACAGAAAAGAAACTCGAAATGATAAGCGGCGCCGAACTTCCTTATGAAAAATCGGCATTGAGTTTTGATTATGTTTATCTTGATTATGTCAATTCTGAAAAAATTAATACCGCTTACTTTCTCGAAGGCTGGGACAAAGACTGGAATTATACTTCAAAAAATAACCGGGCAAATTATTCCAGATTAACGGAAGGAACTTATCTTTTTAAAGTTAAAACAACCGATGTTTTTGGAAATTGGACCAATGAAGTAACCCTCGCAACAGTAAAAATCCTTCCGCCCTGGTATAGAACATGGTGGGCTTATACTTTTTACCTTATTGCTGCTGCCGGTGCCATTTATGCCTACGTAGGGTATCATAAAAATAAGGAAAGACTTCGCTACGAAATAAAATTGGCGCGAATGGAGCATAAAAAAGACAAGGAACATGCTGAAAAACAGTTTTCTATGTTTACTTATATGGCGCATGAATTGCGCACTCCCCTTTCTTTAATTATAAATCCGCTAAAAAGTGCTATTGATAGAAAAAACCGTTCTGAAGATGATCTTGACCTTAATCTCGCCTATAAAAATGCCAAAAGATTATTGAGTCTTACGGATCAATTGCTTCTGTTTAGAAAAGCCGAAACAGATCTTGATGAGCTCAAAATTTCAAAAATTAATTTAAACAGCTTATGCCGCGAAATCTACGACAGCTTTACGCAAATGGCAGCCGTTAAAAGCCTAAATTATCATTTTATTGAAGAAAAAACACCCGTTGAAATATATGGCGATTACGAAAAAATAGAGATTACGCTTTTTAATTTAATCTCAAATGCTTTCAAATTTACACCGAATAAAGGGTCAATAAGTATTGAAATTATCGAGAAAACGGCTGATGTTTCGATCATTATATCGGATACAGGAAGCGGAATTAATGAGAATGATATTGATACTATTTTTGAAGAATTCAGGCAAATTAAGTCTAAAGCCAGCAATGGTTTTGGAATAGGTCTTTATGTTGCCAAATATTTTGTGACCAAACATCATGGCGAAATAAAATGTGAAAGTAAAGTTGGAAAAGGTACTACGTTTACTATTTCACTTCCAAAAGGAAAAAGTCATTTTGCAGAAATAAACATCAATGAAAATTATCCGCAAATGTCTCCTCTTGTAGGTGAACTTTTGGAAGGAATGCCGGCAGAAAATCCAAACACATCTGAAAGAAAAAATCAACCTTCAAATCCTGAAAGTATACAGGAGGAATTAATCAGTACCAAAAAAGTATTGCTAATTGTGGAAGACAATCCTGAGATGAATCATTATCTGGTACAGCTTTTTACCAAAAACTATATTGTTTATTCGGCAGCAAATGGACTCGAAGGACTGAAACTTGTCGAAAAACATATGCCTGATATTGTACTGAGCGATATTTCTATGGAAGGCATGAATGGTTTGGATTTGTGTAAAAAAATCAAACAAAATGATGATTTTAGCCATATTCCCGTAATTCTTCTTACCGCTACAACCAGCAATGATATTCATTTACAAAGTATTACCGAAGGCGCAGACGATTATGTAACCAAACCTTTTGACAGTGAGATACTTTTGGCTCGCGTAGATGCTGTCCTCCGAAACAGAGGGCAATTGCGCAAGTATTTCTTAGACAGCATTACACTTCGTGAAAATGTCAATAAAGTTCCCGTTGAATACAAAGAATTTCTTGATAAATGTATCGAAATCGTCGAGGCCAATCTTGAAAACAGCGAGTTTAATTTAAAGAGTTTTTCTGCCGCAATGGGCATGAGTCATTCCAGTCTTTACAAAAAGATCAAAGCCATTTCCGGGCAAACTGTAAATGTTTTTATCAGATCGATCAGAATCCGCAGGGCGGCAGTAATTATGCTTACTGAAAATATTAATATTGCTCAGGTTGGTCCTCAGGTTGGTATCGAAGATCAGCGTTATTTCCGCCAACAGTTTGTGAAATTGTTTGGTATGAAACCTTCAGAATATATCAAAAAATATAGAAATTCTTTTAATAAGGAATTGAATATCATTCAGAAGAGAGATATTACATAATTAATTCAGGTTGCTATTTAATAAGTGTAGTCCCTACGGGACAAAAAATGGCACAAATAAATTGATTTCTACCAATATGTAATCTCTCCGAGATATTTTTTAGTACTCCGTTAGGAGTTAAATATTGGTAAAATTTAAACACAATATTGTCATTTTGACGAAGGAGAAATCTCCGTGAGAAGCTCGACAAAGATTGGATTTTCTTTGCGGAGTTACTTGTGGAGATTTCTCCTCCGTCGAAATGACAAAATCTTTACGATTTTGCGTCTTTGCGAGAGATTTATTCACAATAATACTATATATACTTTTCCTAGAAAGTCTATTTGGAAGGTACTATACTATATGAAATTCCCTTTTTAGTTTCAAATACTGCAGCATAACCTATAGACGATTTCTCGCTTTTGATATTAAGCTTTTCAACTACAAATGGATCTGCAGCTCTTACAGAGCATGTACTACCATTATTGGATAATATGTTTGCCTGGGTCATTTTACCATCATTCCATTTTATAGCTACGGTAAAATTACCTTTTGCCGTAATGCCTTTTATTTCGCCGTCTGTCCATTCATCAGGAAGAGCGGGTAACAGATGAATTTCTTTATTCTGACTTTGCATTAACATCTCTATAACGCCTGCGGTTCCGGCAAAATTTCCATCTATCTGAAAAGGTGGATGAGCATCAAAAAGATTCGGATAACAACCTCCATGTCTGCTGTACTTTGGATCATTGTCTTTTGTTAACCTCAATTGGTTTTTGAATAATTTATAAGCATGATTCCCGTCTAAAAGTCTTGCCCACATATTTACTTTCCACGCCAGACTCCAGCCAGTACCATCATCGCCGCGAAGTTCTAGTGTCTTCTTTGCAGCAGCAGCCAATTCCGGAGTTTTTAACGGCGAAATTAAATTAGCAGGATGTAAAGCATATAAATGAGAAGTATGTCTGTGATGCGGATCTTCATCTTCAAAATCTTTATACCATTCCTGAAGCTGTCCTTTGCTGCCAATTTGAAAAGGAAGTAATTTGTCTGCCGCCTGGCTTACCGTTTGTCTGAATTCTAAATCGGTATTGAGCACTTTAGAGGCTTCGATAGTATTTTCAAATACATCTTTTATGATTCCAATATCCATAGTCGAAGCAGTTGTGACAACACCTCCTTTTTTTCCATCATAAAAATATTTGTTTTCCGGTGATGTCGAGGGCATTGTTACCAGATAACCATTTTTGTCTTTTTGAAGCCAGTCTAAACTAAATTCTGCCGCACCTTTTATTATTGGATATACTTTTTTAAGATAGACTACATCGCCTGTATACTGGTAATGTTCCCATAAATGTCTGCTTAACCAATTGGCTCCCATGTACCAATTCGCCCACATCGGATCTCCTTTGCCAAAATCACCCACAGGATTTGTTGTTGCCCATATATCCGAGTTATGATGCAATACCCATCCGTAAGCATGATAATAACTTTTGGCGGTTTCAGCTCCGGTTACAGAAACGTTTTTAATGAATTCGTCAAGCGGAAAAAACAATTCAGACAAACTTCCTGATTCTACTGGCCAGTAATTCATCTGTAAATTAATGTTTGTTGTGTAATTACTGCTCCAGGGCGCGCGGAGTTTATTGTTCCAAATGCCTTGTAAATTGGCTGGCGTATTGTGCGTGCGGGAAGAGGAAATTAATAGATAACGACCGTATTGAAAAAATAAAGCTTCAAGTCCGGCATCTTTTTCTCCTTTTGCATATTGTTCTAATCTTGTATCTGTAGGCAAATTAGATTTATTGGTTTCTTTTTGATTAAGTTGTAATGAAACTCTATTAAAAAAATGTTGAAAATCTGAAATATGTTCTTTTAGCAAACTATCATATTTCTTTGCAATAGCTTTTTTAATTGGACTTTCTGCCCATTTATGTTCGTCTTTTCCCTGACTATCCGGACATTTATCAAAGCCGTTGAAACTGGTTGCTGCTGAAACGAAAAGTAATACTTCAGATGCATTTTTGATCACCAATTTGTTTCCATCAGAACTTATCTCACCATCTTTTATAATTGGTTTTATAATTAATTCAAAACGCATTCCTCTACAGCCTGTTACATCATCGTAAATAACAGGTTCTTTATTGTAATCAATATAATTTGGGTCTGAATGCGATGGTGCTTTTCCGTTTAAAACCAACGACTGATTTTGTACAGATTTTTGATTTTTTAAAAGACTTGAAGCATCAATGGTAAGAGAAAGTTTTTTCAACTGATCTGCCGAAAGTTTAATTACGATGCATTGCGCTGGCGCCGAAGCAAATATTTCTCTTTTATAATTTACTCCGCTAACGCTAAAATTGGTAACTGCCAATCCGGTTTGCAAATCAAGGCTTCTATGGTAAAGATCAGGCTTTTGTTCGCCAAAATCTTGTGTTAAAATTAGATCTCCCAACGGCATAAAACTTTCGCTGTAAGCACCCTGCATGTTTTTAGTCAAATTGTATGCTTTTTCAAAATCTTCATTTGCAAGTGCTTCTCTAACCGACGCCAGATTCTTAAAAGCATCCGGATTCACATTTTTCTGCACAGGACCGCCGCTCCATAAAGTGGCTTCATTCAACTGAATTAATTCAGAATCTACCCTTCCAAAAACCATTGCTCCCAAAGTACCATTGCCAATTGGCAACGCTTCTGTCCATTCAACAGCGGGTTGTTTGTATTGCAATTTTAAATCCTGCGCATATCCGGAAAACCCAGTAATTACAGCAATAAGTACAAAAGACTTTTTAAAAAAATGATGAAGCATGGTACTTTTAATTAATAATTTATAATTAACAATTCACAATTAATTGATTTTCAGTTTTAAAACGGTTACAGAGTAAGCAGGAAGACTTAATTGCTGGTTTCCTTTTGTTATTTTGTACTCAGCTTGTTTCGGAGTGATTTTTTTGGGATCAGCAAAAGTATTTTCATCTTGTGTATTTGCACTTGCAAGTCTTATAATCGTGCCTTTTGATCCTAATTTTGCTCCTTTTAAATCGATGCTGATATCTTGTGCTGATGTAGCTGTATTGACCAATTTCACAATTATTTCTTTGCTGTTTGCATCTTTTACTGCCGATGCGTATAAATTATTTTGCCCCGTTAAAGCTTTTCCTTCTTTGGTAATACTTAACAAATCTGTGCCTTTATTGGTTGAAAATAATTGCTGTACATAATAATTGGCTGAACCGTAAGATTCTAAATTATTGAACCAAATCATATCAGGAGTCCATTGCCATGCATCTTCGTGCGCCATCAAAGGTGCGTAAGATGTTAAATGAACTACTTCTGCATTTCTTTCTAACCCAGTCATAAAAGCGGCTTCAGAAAAAGCACATTCCCAATTATTTCTGTTATTCGGATTCGCGCCCGAAACACTTTGCGCGGCATATTCTCCTGCAAATATTTTAGGACCTTTTCTATCGTATTTATCATAACGACCTGCGTTTTCCCTAAACCATTTCGGGCTTTCGTAATAATGTTCGTCTACCAATTCTGCATTGAGTTTTTTAAGTTCCTGCATAGCAAAATCAAAATGTTCGCCTGCAGGCGAAGGACCGCTTCCCGATACAATTATGATATTTGGATATTTTGCCTTAATTGCTTTTTCAAAAACTTTGTATCTGTCAATGTAATCTGGTCCCCATTGCTCGTTTCCAACTCCAATATATTTTAGATTAAATGGTTTTGGATGTCCCATATCGGAACGGATTTTTCCCCAAGTTGTAGTAACAGCACCATTGGCAAATTCGATTAAATCTAAAGCGTCCTGTACATAAGGATCGAGTTCGTTTATGGGAGCCAACTCGCCTGTATTGTACTGACAAGCCATTCCACAGCTTAAAATTGGAAGCGGTTCTGCTCCAATATCTTCTGAAAGCTGAAAATATTCAAAAAAACCTAAACCAAAACTTTGAAAATAATCGGGAGTTTGTTTGTGGTTGAATTCTACATTCCAGCGGTTCATCTTTGTCTCTCTATTGTCTACATTTCCAACCGATTTTTTCCATTGATAACGATCAGACAATGTTCTTCCCTCAACAATACAACCTCCGGGAAAACGTAAAAATCCAGGTTTCATATCATATAAAAGCTGTACCAAATCTTTACGAAGTCCGTTTTTTCTGTTCTTCCAGGTATCTTCCGGAAAAAGCGAAATCATATCTAAATCTATCGTTCCTGTTCCTTCAAAAGTTATTTTGAGCTTTGCTTTTGCCTCAGTTTGAGTTGCTGTAATTTGCGATTTATAATTCGTCCATTGCTCTGATTTTGGAACAATGCTCGTTTCTCCAATCACTTTTTGGTCTTTGTCAATAAGCTGAATGATAATTTTTTGAATTGCCGAATTATGATTGGCTGCTTTTAATGAAAGGTTGTATTTTGCATCCTTTTTGACTCCCATTCCTCTGAAGCCTTCATTTATTAAAGCATAACCTTTTGCATTATTAATTTCGACTCTGCAAAAAACTGTATTGCTTGCCTCAAGTTTAATTGGCGCTGCACTTCCGGATTCCTTATTCAAAGAAGATCTTTTTGTATTGGGCTGCTCCCATCCCATCAAAGGTTTATCAAATTCAAAAGACCTGTTTTTAATCAATTCGGCATATAATCCTCCATCTGCAGCAAAATTAATGTCTTCAAAAAACAAACCGAACATTGTAGGCTGAATTTTGGTGATGGTTTCTGCGGCATCAACTTCTAAAATTGTTTTTTGAGCATTTACATAAAAACTGCTTAAAAGCATACCAATGGTGAATGTTCTAAGGATATTATTTTTCATAGTTTTTTGGAATGGAAGGAATTATTTTTTTACTGCCTCTAATTTAGCAGGAAAAGCTGATTGTCCGTCTAAATTTGTTACAATTAAATCATCTACATTTTTACTTTCGATCGCATATTTAAAATATTCCGGTTTGTTTTTTCCCCATTGTACCGCACAATTCTGCACTTTGATGCGTTCTGCCGAATCAAAATAGAATCCCGAAGTACTTCCTTTTACAAAACCTTCTAGATTAGAAGGACGTCTGTCATAAACTCCGCCAGGAAAAGCAGTTGTTTTATCAATAAAAACACTCACATTATCAAAAACAATGTTCTTGATTTTATCTTTTGATTCGCCACTTACAAACACACCGTTTTCTCCTGTACACTGAATATTAGAGAAATAAATATTCTTTATTTCGCCTACTTTTCCTTCTGTAGCGCCTTTTGGAAAACGCCAGTTGGCATCTTTATGATTTCCTTTTGCCCTGCTAAAAGCCGTTACATAAATGGGTTCTGCTTTTCCCCACCACGTATCTGTCGTCAATTTACCTTCGATAATGATATTAGAAAAAATAACATCGCTTACCGTTCCTTCATCTCGATTTTGGATTCCCAAAGCACGATTGCTGTTTTTAATGATACAATTATTGAAAACCACTTGTCGGATGGCATCCATATTTTCTGAACCAATTTTGATGGCGCAGCTGCTGCTCGTCATCGTGCAATTGGTCACCGTAATATTTTCGCAAGCGCCAAATTCTTCAAATTCTCTTCTGTTTTTTAAACAAATGCAATCATCGCCGCTTTCGATATAACAATCGCTGATTCTCACATTCTTTGAATGATCCAAATCGATACCGTCACTATTACGCACTTTTAAGCTGTTTAACAATGTGATACCGCTGATTACAACATCATTACAGCCAACCAAATGAATCGTCCAATACGCCGAATTTCCGATATGAACATCTTTGATTCTGATATTTTTTCCTCCAATAATGGTCAACACATGCGGTCTTGGATCTAAAACATTAAAAGGTTTTAAAACATAAGAATCCTCCAGTTCATCACCCATAAAAGAAATTCCGTTTCCATCTATTTTTCCGCTTCCGCTAATGGTAAAATCCTCTACATTTTCTCCTCCAATCCAGATGGTTCCTTCGCCCGGATTGGTTCTGAAAGCGCTTTTTGTGTATAATTTCTCATCTGGACTTGCCAATAATTTCGCTCCGGCTTCGATATGAAGATCCACTTTGGATTTTACATCAATTGGTCCCGCCAAAAATGTAAACGGTGCGGGAATTAAAACTCTTCCGCCTGTTTTCGTACAGGCGTCAATTGCTTTTTGAATAGCGGCTGCATCGTTTGTTTTTCCGTCTCCTTTGGCTCCGTATTTTTTAACGTCATAAATATTCTGCGCCGAAACGGTTAACGAAAGACAAAAAATTAGGATCGCGATTATAGATTTCTTTTTCATTTCATTTAATTTATTAAAAACCTTGTTTAAGATAGTCTACGCAAAGTTTTTGGTTTATTTTTTTAATCTCGCAAAGTCGCAGAGTCGCTAAGTTTTTTTTGTTTCACGCAGATATTGCAGATTTTGGCAGATTTAGTTAGATTTTTTTTTGAAATATCATTAGAATCTGCTTAAATCTTTTTTTAATCTGCGTGAAACAAAATTTACAATCTGTGGCAAAAAAACTTTGCGCCTTTGCGTCTTTGTGGCAAAATTTCAATGCACAGGCAATTCAAACTTATTTTGTTCTGGCTCTATTTTTCTTTTTAAAGATTCACTGTCTAAATTGCTGGATGAAACATCTTTAAAAATAATTTGATTGATTTTATCTGAAGGGATATCAATAGCTTTCATCGTAAGATTTTTTACATCATCAAAAACAAAAGCTGGACGAAAATCTTCTTTCTCTAAAATCAATTTTATATTCTTCATTTCGATTCCGTTTACATGACGCACATAAAATCCCCAGGAAGGCAATTCTCCAAACATGCTAAATTCGGGATAACCGTTTATGTTTTCTTTTACATCTTTTAATCGGCTTAAAGGATGATAAGCCATTCCTTTTGAAGCTCTTCCCGGATAGGTAATTTCAATATTTTCTAAAGTTACATTTTCTATCAAATGCCCCGGAATTCCCGCAATAGAAGCCGGAAACGGATTATGAAAATAATCAACTTCTGGGCCGCGCAAATCATAATCAATATCAGGGCGACCAAAAGGAACTTGTACTTTTACATTTTTAATAGATACATTTTTAATATAACCCGGCTTGTCTCCATTTCTGTGACCTAGACGAATCAATATGGCATTTCCTGTATTTACGGCCGTAATATTTGAAACCTTAATATTCTCAATTTCAGCTCCATCTACAGATTCAATCGCGATTGCCGATCTAAAAGTATCATAAACCTCGATGTTTTCAACGGTTACGTTTTTGAAACTGCCATAAGATCCTGTACCAAATTTAACTGCATTGGCACTTGATCTAATTCTGCAGTTGGCAATGTAAATATTATTATTCTGCAATCCTGGCGACTCCGATTTTATACAAATTCCATCATCTGCTGCATTTACATTGCAGTTTGTTATTCGAACATTTTCACATCCGTTAACATCAATTCCGTCATTGTTCCAATACGCGGTACTATTGACTTTCATAGCATCAATTACAATATTTTTGCATTCGGTAAAACATTGCACCCAACCTGGACTATCTTTTAATGTGATGTTAATCATCGTTATAGAATCGCATTTTACAAATGAAATCAGCTTTCCTCTTCCGTCTTCAGGGCGCATTCTTCTGTAATTGTATTTTGGATCAATTCGAACTCCTGTATGATGCAGACTATCAATTGCTAATGCCAATTCTCTTCCTTGTCCGTCTATAATTCCTTTTCCGTTTACCGCAATATTTTTTGATTGATTCGCTACAATCAAAGCTCTTATTCCTTCATATTTCGGGTAATCATCCGGATTGGTACTTCCTAATAAAATTGCTCCTTCTTCAAAAAACAATTCCACGCTGCTTTTCAAGACTATACTTCCTGATAAATATTCACCTTTAGAAAAAACAACTTTTCCGCCTTTATTTTTGTTCGCCGCATCAATCGCTTTTTGAATTGCTTTTGTATTTAAAGTTTTACCATCTCCGACAGCGCCATATTTTTTTATGTCAAATATCTTTTGCGCCGAAACGGTTAAGGAAAGACAAAAAATTAGGATCGCGATTATAGATTTCTTTTTCATTTCTTTTTGTTTTTTATGCCACAAAGACACTAAGTCGCTAAGCTTTTTTCTCTACAGTTTCTTTCAATAAACTTTGCGCCTTCAATTCTTTGCAAGCAATTTTCAATTTATTCTTTTTAAATAAACTTTGAGCCTTTGTGTCTTTGTGGCCAAATACAAATTACCAGAAAACTGTGTACAAAGCCACCAATATTCCGCAGATAATAAAGGATCCTACAATAAACTCTGAAGACACTTTAAACATTGAATTATCGACTTCAATTTTATGTATTTCAGCTTCTTCTTCAGACGCCGGATTTGCCAGACTTATACCTACCATTATAAACACAATTAAAAAGAAAACAATAGTCATTCGGTCTAAGAAAGGATAATCAGGAAAAGCCCCATCTGTCCACATTGGCAGAAATTTCAATATAGCAGCAAGCGGCACTGTTAACAATGCACCCGCAAGTCCTGCTGATGGCGTTGTTTTTTTCCAGAACATTCCCAATAAAAAAACCGCTAAAACACCAGGTGAAAAGAAGCCCACATATTCTTGTATAAACTGATAAGCCTGATCTAATGATTTTAATGCAGGCGCTACAATGGCAGCAATGATCATACAAACAACCACACACCATCTTCCGGTACGTACCAGTTTTTTTTCTGATGCCTGCGAATTGAAATATTTTTTATAAATATCTAAAGAAAAAATAGTCGAAATACTATTGGCTTTTCCTGCCAAAGAAGCTACGATTGCCGCAGTCAAAGCGGCTAAAGCCACGCCTTTTAATCCCGCAGGAAGTAAATTCATTAAAGTTGGATACGCCTGATCCGGTTTTAAAACTCCTGAAGCATCAACCATTTCCTGTTGAAACATTCCGTTCGAATGCATTACAAACATCGCGATACCCGGTAAAACGGCAATAATTGGAACCAATAATTTTAGAAAAGCGGCAAATAAAATTCCTTTACGGGCTGTTTTTAAATCGGCTCCTAAAGCTCTCTGAACAATATATTGGTTGCATCCCCAATACGCCAGATTATTGATTAACATACCTCCGATTAAAACTGACATTCCCGGCAGTTCAGTATAATGCGGATTTGATTTTTCTAAGATCATATGCAAATGTCCGGGCGCTTCATCAGCAATAATTGCTAGTCCTTTTAAAATATCTTTTCCAAAACCAAACTGATCTGAAAGTAAGGTCAATGCCAAATAAGTTGTTACTAATCCGCCCAGAATTAATACTATAACCTGAAACATATCGGTGTATCCGATTACTTTCATTCCGCCTAAAGTAACAATAACCGAAAATAAACTCAGCGCAATAACACAAAACTGAAAGCTTACAGGAGCAATTGATGAAATAGCCAAAGCCCCTAAATAAATGATAGAAGTAAGATTTACAAACACATAGATTAAAAGCCAGATAATTGCCATAATAGTACTTACTGTTCCGCTGTACCTTTTGGCCAGAAACTGCGGCATGGTAAATATTTTATTTTTAAGATAAATCGGTAAAATAAACATTGCCACGATAATCAATGTGGCGGCAGACATCCATTCGTAAGAAGCAATGGCCAATCCGATGGCGAAACCAGAACCGCTCATACCAATAAAATGCTCTGCTGAAATATTAGAAGCGATTAGCGATGCCCCAATTGCCCACCAGGTAAGCGATCCTTCTGCCAAAAAATATTCGTTGGAACTGGTTGCTGCAGTTTTCTTGCTTCTGTAAATATACATTCCATAAGCCGTTACTATGACAAAGTAAATAAAGAAAACAATGTAATCTGCGGTTTGTAATACATTCATAATAGTGTGGTTATTGTGTGGTTAGATAGTAAAATGTATTTAAATTTATTTTTAACACATAGAAACATAGCTTTAGAAATTAAACAAAAGGCATTTCATTATTTTAAATCCACATAGCTATATGTAAGAAACGTGTTTCTTATTTCTTCTTTTTTATTCTCTTGCATAAAAATAAATCTATGTTTCTATGTGTTTAAAAATTAACTTCAAAACTGGTTTTCTTCATTCTAAATTTTCAGAAACCATTTTCTTTTATATAGAAAGTAAAGTAAAATAAGCTGTACAATGGTTACAGACAATGCTGCAAAAAAAGGCTGCCATACAAGCGGCGTAAAATTGATCAATCCGCCAAAAACATAATCTGCTGTGTGTTTAAAATCGATTAAACCTTCTGCAGCGATATAAATTAAAATAGAATTTGAACCGATTAAGATTAAAGGAAAGGCCCATTTATGGAATCCAAAAAAATCAATTATCAAATAAAAAAAGACTAAAAATAATATGCTAAATCCGCCGACAAAACACACAAATGAACTTGTCCATAAATGTTTATTGATTGGAAAATTAAGATCCCAAAGTAAGCCTGCCATAATCAAAATCAATGCCGTAAGAGCCATTAAAAGCAATTTTACTTTTATTGAAAAAATGGATTTCCCTTTTAAAAATGTTCCTGTAAAAACACCTAATAATGCCGTAGCAATAGCAGGTATGGTAGAAAATATTCCTTCCGGATCATAAACGGTACTATGCAGCCTGCCTGGTAAAAACAGCCGATCAATATAGCCTTCAAGTGATCCTTCTTTGGTCAAAACTCCTGCACCAAAATTAGGAACGGGAATCCATTTCATTGCGGCATAATAACCAATCAAAATAGCAAAAAACCAGATTAATTGTTTTTTAAAGTCAAAATTTAAATAGATGATACCGGCAAAAAACCAAGCCAGTCCAATTCTTCCTAAAACGCTTGCAAAACGGGTGTGATCAAAACCATCGAATCGCAATAATCCATTTACCACAAAGCCTAAAACCAATAAAATACAGGTTCTTCTAAGCATTGACACGTATATTTTTCGCTTTTCGCTGCCCGGTAATTCTTGTGGCGTTTTTACCCCGGCAAGCTGCATTTTCTTTTCAAAAGAATAGGGCATTGAAACTCCCGCAACAAATAGAAACACAGGAAAAATCATGTCGTAAAATGTAATTCCGTTCCACTCCGCATGATGCAGTTGCGATGACATCCAGATAAAAATAGGAGTTGGAGCTGCTTTTGCCAGAGCGTGAATGATATGTTCTCCGCTCATAATCCAAAACATAACAAATCCGCGTAGCGCATCCAAAGAAATTAATCTTGCATTTGTATTGTTACTCATTTTGTGGTTATTAGTTGATGGTTGATAGTTTTTAGTTTTTAGTTTTTAGTCGCGGTTTTCAGTCTCAGTTTTCAGTCTCAGTTTTCAGTCTCAGTTTTCAGTCTCAGTTTTCAGTCTCAGTTTTCAGTCTCAGTTTTCAGTCTCAGTTTTCAGTCCCAGTCTCAGTGTGATTGCAGTGACCAGTCTCAGTCTCATTCCAAACGGAAACTGAGACTGAGACTGACACTGAAAACTTATTTTATTGGTTTAATTATAAATCCGTAACTGTATTCATTATTTTTCAATAAATACTGCTCGTGTGGATATTCTCCCCAGCTATTGTCTCCACCTAAACCACGTTGGGCAAGGTCAACACAAACAACAACCTCTTTTCTTGGTGTAATATCGCTGGAGTGCAGGTTTTTCTTTGTCATTCCGCCATCAAAATCGGCTGGATAATTATTTAAAGTGCTCATGCATAAAGGCTGCAGACCTTTTATCTCCAAGCCATTTCCTTTATCGCCTGACAATCTAAACCAGCGTATATCTGTTTTGTATCCATTCTCTTGTGGGCGTGTATAAGGCACATATTGGTCTGCAACTTTACTTTCGTAAATTCCTTTAAATGAGGCTGTATTTCTGTCTGAATAATTTTCTAAAGGTCCTCGGCCGTAATAATCCAGATTTTCAAAGTTTTCTTTTAAAACGAAAAGCATTCCAAAACGAGGCATTTCAGGCACTGGATTATTTCCTCTTTTATAAGAAGGAACAATCTCTAAAGCTCCATCAGTACTCAAAGAATATTTAATTGAATAATCTGAAAACACATCATTGAGTTTCATTTTTGCGAGAATACTTTTTTTGCCATTTTCATCCGTTACTTCAATATTTTCTAAAGTCAGGTTTTTACCAGCATTTCGCCAGATATTCAATTTTTGGGGCATTTTATTTCCAAAATCATTATCTGTTGGCGCCCGCCAAAAATTAGGTTCTGGATATTGCTGAAAATATTCTTCGCCGTTTAAACTGTAATAAGAAATTAATCCTGTCTTTTTGCTGATTTTTACTTTTACATTGGCTGCAGTTAGAACAAAAGCATCTTTTTCATTTTCAATCGAAGCAGAATTTGTCGCTGTCGTTTTTTCAAAATAATTTTCTCCTTCTAATGCAAATTGTTCCCTTGCAATTTCAAAATTCTGAGGCAGTATTTCTGAACCTGTTTTAGTGTATGCAAAAACATTCAGCAAATATTCTGTTCCTTCTTTTGATTGTATTTTTGGCAAATCAATTTTAAACTGTTTTTTAGATTTCGGATTTAAAGCAACATCAATTGAACCTGCTTTAATTACTTTTCCGTTTTCTAAAACCTCATACTTAAAATTGTATTTATTAAGATTCGTAAATCCAAAATCGTTTATAATTTCGATCACTCCGTTTTTGATATCAACGGCATTAAATAAAATATCCTGATACACTTTTTTCACTTCAAATGCTCCGGGATGCGGTGTTCTGTCGGGCCAAACCAATCCGTTATGGCAAAAATTTTCATCATTTGTATAGTGCTGACTTCCTAAATCGCCTCCGTAAGCCCAGTATTTTCGTCCGGCCTCATCTTTCGTTTCAAAACCCTGGTCAACCCAGTCCCAAATAAAACCACCCTGCATATTTTTACTGCTTCGAATGATATCCCAATATTCCTGAAAATTACCGCTGCTGTTTCCCATCGCATGCGAATACTCACACATGATGTACGGACGACTTACTTCTTTGCGCGCCGCATATTCTTTCATGTATTCTATTGTTGGGTACATTGGGCACACGATATCGGTGTTTTCATTTTCTTTGGCCTGCTCAAACTGAACCAATCTCGTATTATCTCTTTTTTTGATCCATTTGTAGGCTTCATGAAATACTGGCCCATTGGCACTTTCATTACCTAATGACCAAAGTATTACCGACGGCATGTTTTTATCTCTTTCGACCAAGCTGTAAATTCTGTCTAAATGTGCTTCTCTCCATTCCGGAAGATGACCCGGATTAGTTTTTGGATTCATCCACATAATAGGCTGTCCTTCTACTCCCATTCCGTGGCTTTCGATATTGGCTTCATCTACCAGAAACAATCCGTATTTGTTACATAGTTTTACCCATAAAATATTGTTTGGATAATGACTACAGCGTACTGAATTAATGTTAAGCTGCTTCATCATTTTGATGTCTTTCATCATCGTCGCTTCGTCCTGATAATGTCCCGTTTTCGGATTATGTTCGTGAATATTTACACCATGAAACATTAATCGAACTCCGTTTACCAGTAATTGTCCGCCTTTTAATTCTACTTTTCTAAATCCGATTTGAGAGGAAACGGTTTCTATAATATCACCTTTTGCATTTTTTAAAGTCAAAAGCAAAGTGTATAAGTTTGGTGTTTCACTGCTCCATAATTTGGGATTGGATACATTTTGAGAGAAATTAATCGTCTGAATTTTTGATGCTTCAAAATTGACATTCAACTCTTTGGTAAATACATTTTTTCCCGAAGCATCAACTAGCTTCGCAGTCAATTTTTGATTGTTAACTGCAGTTGCAGTCAGGTTTTTTAAATTTACTTCTACATTCAAACTTCCGTTTTTGTATTTTGCATCTAAATCTGGTTTGGCAAAAAAATCGGAAATGCGAACATTATCTGTGCTATACAAATAAACATTTCTGTCAATTCCTGAAAGTCTCCAAAAATCCTGATCTTCCAGATATGAACCATCACTCCATCTGTAAACTTCTACAGCCAAATTATTTTTTCCGGGTTTTAAAAATTTAGAAATATCAAATTCTGCCGGACTTTTGGTGTTTTCGGTATACCCTACTTTTTCACCATTTACCCAAATGTACATGGCCGATGTTCCTGCTTCAAAATGAAGAAAAACATGTCGGTTTTTCCAGTTTTCAGGCAAAACAAAATCTTTTTTATAAGAACCTACAGGATTATCCGAATGATTGATAAAAGGCGGATTTTTCTCAAAAGGATACGTTATATTGGTGTAAATTGGAATACCATAACCGTTTAATTCCCAATTCGAAGGCACTTGTAATTCTTTCCAATTTAAAGTACTGAAATCCTGTTTATAAAAATCTTTCGGACGCTGATCCGGTGTTGGCGACCACAAGAATTTCCATTTTCCGTTTAAAGAAAAATACCAGGGTGAGTTTTCATATTTATCCATTATTGCAGAAGTTTCATCTGCATACGGCAGAAAAGCAGCTCGGGCCGGTTCTCTATTAATTTGAAATACTTCGGGATTTTCCCAGTCGTTACGGTCTTGCTCCTGAGCCGAAACAAAAGTTCCGCAAAGTACCAGCAGGGTTAATAAAAGTATTTTGGTTTTGATTTTATGCATTATTTTGGTTTTAGATAGCTGGCAATATTTTTCTAACACATAGAAACATAGTTTTTCTTTGTCTCAAAAGGCGTTTCACTTATTACAAAACACATAGCTATGGTGAGAAACTAGTTTATTTAATAAATTTTCTTATGCTCAAAAGAAAATCTATATTTCTATGTGTTTATATAAACTTTTTAAAACTTCAATTTTTCAGGCAAATATTTAGCAACTAATTCTTTATAATAAGGAAGTAATGCTTTTACATCTGGTTTAACCGGGGCTTTAGTGTACAAATCGTACGGATTGAACTTTCTTACCCAGTCAAACATTTCGATGTCTTTTTCATTCATTAAATGGGCGTAAGCGTTTTCTTTATGCTGTGAATAAAAAGAATGATAACGAATCATGTATAAAGCCGGATCCGGAAGGTAATCTTTCATAACCTGATACAAATATTCATCGTGACCCCAGCTCATTTTTACTTTATCCAATCCACAGTTTTGGGTATAAACACCAAATTTGGTATTGAATCTTTCGTCTGTATAATCGGGGTTTTCTTTGAAAAAATCGGAGTAAACAATCTTATCTGAATAAGCACATCCCACCGGAAATGTATCACCAACAACTGCCCACTGCGGTTCTCCGAACAAACATAAAATTTTACCCAAATCATGAATAAAACCTGTAAGGACAAACCAATCCGGGTGACCATCTGCCCTAATCGCTTCAGAAGTCTGTAAAAGGTGTTGTGTCTGATCTAAATCTATATCCGGATCACTATCATCTACCAGTGTATTTAAAAAATCAACGGCTTCCCAAATTGACATTTCTTTTTTATTGAATTGTAGAAATTCCTGCTCTTTGCTGCATACAAAATCATAAGTTTGATAGGTATGGTTTATTCTATAAAATTCCTTAACCGTTTCTACTCTTTCTGAATCGACATAATTCCTGAATTCTTCTTTCTGTTTTTCCGGCGTACTTTCAGAAGGATCAGGATATCGCAATAACAAATCATCTTCCCATTCATCTAAATTATTCAACGGATTATCTGTGTCTATATGCTTTTTCATAAGGCTAAAAAGTTTAAAAGTTATAACACAAAAATAGAATTACCTATACCGTTCAAAATGGATTAATACATCAAAAACATGGATAATTCTTATTATTGTAGGATTTTTATATATTATTCACTTAAAAACATGCAAACACGTTCTGGCTCATTTCACATTGCGATCCCGTGGTTGAAACCAAGGGCAATGTTTTTAATATTGAAATGAAAATTGGAGAATCGGATTTCAAATATAGCCCGTGGTTTCAACCACGGGAGACAGAGCGGGAGAAATTTAGGTTACAGATATACATTGCGATCCCGTGGTTGAAACAACGGGCAATGTTTTTAATATTGAAATGAAAATTGGAGAATCGGATTTCAAATATAGCCCGTGGTTTCAACCACGGGAGACATCGTGAGGGAAATTAGATTATGGATATTCATTGCTTCCCCGTGGTTGAAACCACGGGCTATGATTTTAATATTGAAATGAAAAGATGACGGAATTACATTTCAAATATAGCCCGTGGTTTCAACCACGGGGACATAGCGGAGAAAATTTGTTACGGATATACATTGCGCTCCCGTGGTTGAAACCACGGGCTATATTCTTCAAAATATTTGCCGAAATAATTCGCGTAAAAGAAAAAATCCTTTCTAATCCGTGTAATCTGTGGCTAAAAACCAATTAAATCAGTTTACTAGGCGGGAAACCAAACTGTTTTTTAAAGCATCTGCTGAAATATAAAGGATCATTGAAACCTACCAAATTCGTTACTTCAGAAACATTGTACTTTTTTGTTTTTAGCAGTTCTGCTGACTTTTTTAAACGAATCGTTCTGATAAACTCGTTTGGAGCCAAATCGGTTAGTTCTTTAATTTTTCTGTATAATTTTGAAGAACTAACACCCAGTTTATCACATAAAAATTCTGTCGAAAGATCAACTTCGCTTAAATTATCATTGATTAAACTGGTTACTTTTTCCATAAATTCTTCATCAATTGGCGAATGTGTCAGCATGCTGATCTTTCCTTCTACTTCGCCGGAGAATTTTTGTTTAAGTTCTAATCTTGATTTAATTATGTTTTCAATAACCGTTTTAAGTAATAAGGGTTCAAAAGGTTTCACCAGATAACCATCAGCTCCCATGTCATAGCCTTTTACTTTATCCATATTTTCAGAAAGTGCCGTCAGCATCACAACCGGAATATGGCTTATAAATTCATCATTTTTTAGTTGTTGACAAAATTCCAGTCCGTCCATAACTGGCATCATAACATCGGTAACGCATAAAATGGGTTTAATTTGTCGGCAGATTTTTAAACCTTCTTCTCCATTTTCTGCCTCATAAACTTTGTAATAATCAGATAAATAGTCAACCAGATATTTTCTAAGTTCGCTGTTGTCTTCAATTACTAATATTTTTTCTTTTAAATCTGTGTTTTGAATGATTTTCTTAGCCGCTTTTTCCGGAATAAGCATACTTAAACTGTCATTTTTAAGCGCATATTCAAACACCTCTTTACTCTCGTAAGAAGCGCGGTCAATCGGAATTTCGACTTTAAATGTACTTCCCTTTGCTGGTGTGCTTTCTACAGCAATAATTCCTTTATGAATTGCTACTAAAGATTTTACCAGCGACAAACCAATACCCGATCCTGT
Organism: Flavobacterium sp. MMLR14_040; assembly: GCF_033657265.1. Lineage (NCBI taxonomy): Bacteria > Pseudomonadati > Bacteroidota > Flavobacteriia > Flavobacteriales > Flavobacteriaceae > Flavobacterium > Flavobacterium sp. MMLR14_040. The sequence goes on from NZ_JAWVWO010000014.1 coordinate 65,595, forward strand.
GTTATGGGCTTTACTGTTCGTTGCCTGATAAAATCGTTTGAAAATTTTATCCTGACTTTTTAAAGGAATTCCAATTCCGTCATCGGTTACTTCAATCACTAAAATATCTTCAACCGTATCTTTCAGCCTGATGTACAAGTCTACATTTCCGTTTTTATTCGTGAATTTTAAAGCATTCGACAAGAGATTGTAGAGGATCTTATCATACTTATCATTATCCAGCCAGCCGTTTATTTCCTCATCTTCAGAAATAAAATTGAGCTTAATTTTTTTATCATAAGCCATTTCCTTAAAGGAGTCAAAAATATTTTTCGAGTAAGCCAGAATATCGGTTTTAGTTACTTTTAGTTTCAATTCACCTGACTGTGCTTTTCTAAAATCTAATACCTGGTTTACCAAATTCAGTAATCTGCTCGCATTTTGATAAATTAAATTATATCTGCTTTTTTCATAATCGGTGGCGTTGCTGCTTTCATCTAAAAGCTGTTTCGCCGGACCTAAAATAAGCGTTAACGGTGTTCTTAATTCATGAGAGATATTGGTGAAGAAACGCAATTTCTCATTATTCAGTTTAACGTCGTGTTCTCTGTTTACTTTTTCCGTAAGCAGTTCTTGTTTTAAACGAATTCGGTTTTTGATTTCTTTTCTAATGAAATAAAAAACACCAAATAAAAGGGCTAAAAACAGTATAAAAGAAATCGGTGTCAGCCAAAAAGGCGGCAGGATTTTTATTTTATACGAAACTGTTTTGCTCCAATATCCATCGCTGTTGCTGGATCTTATTTTAAATACATAATTTCCGGGATAAAGATTCGTATACTGCACTATTCTTGACGTACTATTAACCGTTATCCATTGTTTATCAAAACCTTCCAGCATATATTGAAACTTATTCAGCTTTTCGTTTGCAAAAGATGGAGCCGAAAACTGAATCGAAAAATCGCGGTTCTTATGAGTAAGTTCTATTGCATTTCCATAGTTCAAATCTTTTGAAAGCGGAATTTCTCCATTAATTTCCATTTCCGGGAAAACTTCTTCATTCTGAATTTTAAATTCGGAAATCACGGGCAACGGCGCCCATTTGTTTCTTTTCATTGCAGGAGGCGAAAAAGAAATAATACCATTTTTACCTCCCAGAAAAATATTCGAATTATTAAAGTAAAAAAAGCCGCTTGAACTAAAAACGTCCAGTCTGTTACCGCTGTTTACATGGTAAATACTGATTTCCTTTAAATTAGATTTAACGAAAGCAATATTATTGTTATTGATATTCAGCCACAAATTTCCTTGTGCGTCTGATAAAATATCAGTAATCCATTTGCCTGAAAGTTCTTTAAGATTTTTTACTGGTTCGAATTCATTTTTTTTCAGATCGTATAAACAAAGCCCAAAACGTGTTGACGCCCATATTTTACCTTTTGCATCGACCAAAACGTCACTCACATTTTCATCATGAGGAACTCCTTTTTCTTTGATAAAAAGCGACGAATAGGTTTCTATTTTTCCAGAATTGATATTGTATTTTACCACTCCGGTTTCTGTAGCAAACCAAACATTATTTTTAGCATCTCTTTCAATTGCATTAATCTGAAAGTCTGGCAAAAGTTTACTGGATGTTTCTACTTGCAGCGTTTTGGTGTTCAAAATTACGGCACCTTCTCCAAAAGAACCCACGATCATCGAATCGTCTGTAATCTTTGTAAAAGCAAAAACGGGTGATTTCTCAAATCCTGCCTTTATTTCTCTGGAAGAATTTGTACTGTAATTGTAAACCAATATGTTTCCGTCCCACAGGCCGCAATAAAAGATTTTTCCATCATCAGAATAAATGCTGGCAATATCTTTTCCTGTGTTATGTAACGGAGTTGAGCCTTTTGTATTCGAAATAAAAAGTCCGTTATGGTAAGTTGCCACAATCACTTTTTGGTCATACGTTTTGGCAAAACCTCTTATACGCGGTGCCTGATTGCCAATGGAACGTGAAATATCTTTGTTTAAAGTGAACTGATTTTCATAAGGATCATACTTGTCCAAACCATCTTCTGTACCAATCCATAAAACGCCCGAAGCATCAAAATAAAGTGCTGAAATTAAATTATCTACAAGCGAAGTATCATCTGATAAAATAGAATAATACCATTTATAATTTCCTTTCTGAATATCTTCTAATTGATTACAAACCAGCAATCCGCCTAAAGTTCCAACCCAGTATTTTCCATCGGGAGCGCGGGCAACTGATAAAAAATAAGGTCCTAAAGCGCCTCTAATCTGCTTGCTTTCTATATATAAATTGACAAACTGATCGGTAGATTTATCGAGTTTATATAAGCATTCACGGGTTCCGACAAAAATATCCGATTTGGCATCTTCGTAAATAAAGTTAATATATGGATTTTTTATGTTGGAATAAGGAACAGAAAGTGTGTAATTATTAATTCGCACAATTGCTCCTTTGGCATCCATTGTTATTTTTGCCACACCCGATTTTTCATAACTTCCAACCCAGATATTGCCTTTTTTGTCTTCAAAAATTTCTTTTACATAATCGAAACCTTTCAGCTTAATTCTTTCGAATCGGTTTTCTTTCAGGAAGAACAGATACATACCTTTTGTTTTGGTACCCACCCAAACCCTTTTAAATTTATCTACATAAACCGCTCGTACTTCATCATCGGGCAGACTGTTTGGATCTTCTTTTTTATGAAAAAAGGTGGTAAAAACATGCGTATCCATTTGAAAAAGTGTCAATCCTTTTCTGGTACCAATCCATAGTTGATTTGATTCTTCATCAAGCTCCAAAGCTGTGATGTCATCATTGTACAATTTATTTTTTCCCGGAGTAGAACTCATGTAGTTTTTGAACTGATAACCGTCGAAACGATTTAATCCTGAGAATGTTCCAAACCACATGAAGCCTTTTTTATCCTGCACAATATGGCGTACAGAATTATGAGACAATCCGTTATTGTCATTATAATGCGCAAATTTTATATTCTGTGAATAAGAATGATAAAAAAGGGCAAAAAATAAAAATAGCAGAAAGGATTTTTGTCTCATGAAAATAAATTATAAATGCAATTTAATCTTTTTGATCTAATAAATATCAAAATTATTTAACAGATAAATTATCAATTTTATTGTTTTTTAAATCAATTTTAAAATGATCAGAAGGTTCGCCATTCATGGTTTTCAAGAATATTTCTGCCCATAAAATCAGTTTTGGATCATTTGATTTTTTTAATTGATTGCAAACCAATTCGTATTGCTTTAATCTCTTGTTTCCAATTTCTGAATAAGCTAATTCATCAGCGCTTTTTAAACGGTAAAAATCGAAAATCATATCAAAACCGGTCCACGATTCAAAATCAGAAACAGTCAGGGAATTTGATTTTAAATCTTTATCCGTTTGGGATGCCTTTTTATTTATTTCTAATAAATCTTTTCCTGAAAGACTTAGTATTGATTTTAGAAATTCAGCCGGAAAATCTTCGGGTAAAAATCTTAAACGAACTAATTCCTTTAAATGCCAGCTCGTAAATGCTGCATAATCCTTAGCTTTTAAAATTTCTTTGTTCCAAATATGCTCACTTTTACTGTTCTGCAAATGCGCATATTCTTCTTCATAAAAAGGAAATAAACTATTGAAATTAGGTACTTTGCCAATTACAATTGTTTCAACCTCAAATTGAGAAGCTGAATGAATCGTCAATATTTTGTAAGCCGGCATATACGCTGCAAGCGAAGGCGTTTGAATATTAAACAAAGTATTTCCTTTGGCTGATGTTCTTATACCAGTATCGTTAATATGCATGTGTCCGCCAAAGTGAATCTGAATCCCGGCATCTGCAAATTGCTGCGCTACTTCTTCGTTAGGAACCCGCTGCAGCTGCATTTTATCGGCACCAAAAAGCTGTTTTAATTCTGGCGATGCATTGTCGTTAAATTCCACCATTGGGTAATGACTAAAAGCAATCAGTATTTTTCCTTTTTGTTTCGCTTCCGCGGAAACTTTTTGTACCCAGTTTAATAAATGGCTTTTATAAATCAGAACGTTATTGTAACCCGTATTCGCTCCCGAAAAATCATGCGGATCACCTTGTTTTCCTGATAATTTCTCGTTGGGAACATAAGCATTGGCATCTATAGCCAAAAGCCAGATTCCTTTAATTGGTTCAACCACATAACTGGCATCCGGAAGATAGAGATTGGTGTTTTTAATTACATACGTTCTTTTTTCTAAAACAGATTGTTTTTGAGCTTCCTCAAAATTATATTGTTGATACGTATAGTTTGAAAAAGGCGTTTCCCAATACAAATCGGTCTTTTTGGGGAAAAAACCAAAATCTCGCATTTCCTGAATCGTTTCCTTATATCCCCAGTTTTTTATATCTGATGTAATAATCGGTTCCAGTTCACTTTTACTTTTATCGAAATTTTTAGAACTGCTGATGATTTGCTCTTTTCCGTCTTTGCCTAGAAAATCGGTTTTTTCGGCATCTTGCGAAAATGGTCTTACAACATCATGATTACCAGTGGTAACATAAAAGGAAAGTCCATATTTTTGGGAATATTCGTTGAGTATTTTTCTCAATCCGCGTACGTGCACAGGTTGTCCGTCGTCGCTAAAATCACCCGGAAGTACGACTTGCTTGATGCCTCTTTTGACAATATCATTCAACGCTTCTAAAAAGGCAAAATAATTTTCATTGAAAATTCTGGTAGAATGCAATTGAGCGTTCATCGTCCTGATATTGGCATATTCGCCCGTAACCGGATTTTTGATTCCGCGATAATTATTATCTTCAAACTGAGCAAAAATATCTTGTAAATGAACATCGGCTATAAAAGCAATTTGAACTTCTTTTTTAGCGGTCTGCTGTGATTTGCAGGAATATAAAGAAAGTAATAGTACTAGTATAGCCGATATTCTAAACATTATTTTGTATTCTAATTTTTAATAATTATCTGTTACTTGTATTTTTTTTTAGATTATACCGATTATATATCCATGAAATGTCCTTAAAATTAGACGCGGATTAAACAGATTCGCTAACGCGAAGACGCGGATTAAAACGGATTTTTATTAATCTTTTAAAAAATACAAATAGATTATCCGTTTTAACCCGCGTCTTTACGAAGTAAATCCGTTCAATCCGCGTTCTTACTTAAAGGATAATTCTATTACTTTTTAATGTAAGCTTCTAATTTATCTAAAGTATTTAATTCACTTTCTCTTGCGCTCGAAGAAATGATTTTTGTTTCTAATGTTTTTGCTGGTTTAGAGATTAACAAATACTGTGTCCCATCATCTGTAGTTTTTTCATAATCTTTTGGATTGTACATAATTGCTGCTCCAATCTCCACGATTTCTGCTGCAACATCTTCTGGGTGTTTTCCCCAAACTGCGATATAATTGGTACCTTTTTTAGTTCCGGAATCTTTGAAATAATTAATTCCTGTTGCAAATTGTACTTTTTCTCCGCTTAAAGAAACAGCTTCTACTTTTGCTTCTCTTTTACCGGAAAATACCGTTACACGAACTAAAATATCTACTTTTTTTCCTTTGTAAGGCACTCCTCTTGAAATCATTTCCATCCACGACGTAGTATCTGTTTTTCCCACACGTGCCAAACGATTTGTTACCGGATTTAAAGGCACAACTTTTTCTCCATCCCAAAGTTTTACACCACCCAAACCTACAGTCGATGCTACTTTATAATAATCAGCTCCCCATCCTTCTTTTTGCTGTTCCGGAGTTGGGTACCAATTTGCTTTTCTTAATTCTAAACCTGGTTTTGCTTTAGAATAAACATCAATCGCTACTTTATCGCTGAAGTAAATTCTCAAAGCCATCCATTCATTTTCAACCGCCGGGCCGTGATGTCCAATTGTTTTATATAAATCTCCCGTTTCTGAGCCAATATCTGTCAGATAAGTAATTTTATCAGACTTCATATACAAACTTGTATCTGTATTATTTTGTCCAAAACAAATGCAGCAAAAAAGTAAAGCGGTTATGATTGGTAATCTCATAATTTTAATTATTTATAGTTTAAAATTTAATTCTCGTAAATTTAAACTAACATTTCAATACTTTCACTATTACGCAAACGATTTCTCAATAAATATTGGTTTTGTTATAAAAAAAGAAGCGGCAAGTAACTCTACAACGGGAAACCAATCTTTGTAGAGCTTCTTGCGAAGATTTACTTCGTCTGTTCGCTATCGCTCGAGTCTCCTCCGTCGAATGACAAACAGTACGCTTAATGATTACGCATAATTATTTTTAACACATAGAAACATAGATTTTTGATGCTTGTTAAGAGGCGTTTCACTTGCATTAACAAACATAGCTATGTTTGAGAAACTAAGTTTCTTTTTGTCGTCTTTTCTACACAACAAAACTATGTTTCTATGTGTTGAATTGTTTTTTAATTACACCCAACGGATTATATTATTTATCTGTTACTTTCACCAAAGTAAAATTTATCCCCAACGGATTTTTAGCGATTTTACAGATCAATGGATATTCTGGATTTTTTACAATCCACATTTCAGTTTCATCGATTTCTGCAATTACATGCAGCGCATCGATTAATTTTCCGTCAATAGAAACACCGTTTTTATCTTCATTTTTGTCCAGGACATAAGTCGTATTGTTGTACACAAAAGAATTATTTTTTACTAAATCCTGATACGCCGATCTTGAAATCATGAAAAAGGTTTCTGTAGGTTTTAAGTTTAAAACCGAAGCATATTCTCCTTGATTAAAACTTAACGCGTTTCCGTTTTTTACTGCTTCAGAAAGCATGACAATACTGCTTTTAACGCCTCTTGTTTCTAGTTTAAAAGTCAGAGCATCGCCAGCTGTTTGAGCTATAAGTGATAAAGTTCTGGTTTGTCCGTGAAGTTTGCAGACATAATTTAGTTCTGTATTATTTTTTAGTGTCGGAATGTAGTTTTGAGATATTCCTGTTTGATAAAATGCCAAAAACAGAAATGCTGCCATTATATTTTTCATTTGCTGATCGTTTTATTTAGCCGGCGGTAAAATTTTGGTTCCCCATTCAGAAGGTTTAGAATCCATTTCCAGAATTAATTCTCCTCCGTTATTAATATCATCGTGTAAAATCCAGGCTTTGTTATAAGGTTTTCCGTTTAATGAAGCGGTTTTTATATACTTGTTTTTGTCGCTCATTTTTTTAGCCGAGATTTTAAACTTTTTACCATTTTCTAATTGTATCGTAGTTTCTTTTACCAAAGGCGTATTAATCAGATAATAAGGCTGTCCGGCATTTGGATATAAGCCCATCATATGAAAAGCCAACCACGAAGACATTGCTCCGGAATCATCATTCCCCGGCAATCCTTCTCTTGAAGTATTGAAATTATTTTTGATTATCGTTCTGATTCTGTCGCTGCTCAAATACGGTTTCCCGATCCAGTGATACAGGCAAGGTGTTAAAAACGAAGGTTCATTGGCCACATTATACAACTCTGAATTAAAGAAAGTATTCAACCTGTCTTCAAAAGCTTTTTCACCGCCTGATTTTCGAACCAGTTCCGGAACATCATGCGGAATGCTAAAGGAGTATTCCCACGAATTTCCTTCGTAGAAAAACACGCACCAATGGCATACATACCAAGGCGATTCGATAATTACGGGCGTATATTTATAAGTAGGTTTCTGGATTTTTGATTCGCCGAAAACAACATCATCCAGCCAGTTTCCGTCTTTGTCTTTTGGCATAATAAAACCTTTGGCTCCGTTATTTTCATAATCAGCACGCCATAAATTCTGCCAGCTGTCGGCTTGTTTGATGTATTGATTGTACAAATTGGTTTTGCCCAATCCTTTGGCTACAACGGCAATGTTATAATCGTTATAGGCATAATCGATTGTTCGGTTTCCTGCGCGGTCTGTGCCGAAGGGAACGTATCCTAATTTTAGATAATCTATTAATCCGCCTCTTCCTTCTTTTTCTTCATTGCCTCCCGGCGGAACTGTCGCGTCTTTAAGCATTGCTTCAAGCGCCAGTTCGTAATCAATCCCTTTTAAGTTTTTTACAAACGCATCTGCCAGAACAACCTCAGCATTTGAACCACCCTGAGTTCGTCCGTTGTCGTTGCCGCTTCTTCCTTCGGGTAAATAACCTTCGCGTTTGTAAATATTGAGCATGGCATTGATAATTTCTACTTTACGTTTAGAATCAATCAGTGTTATTAAAGGGCTTGAGGTTCTAAAAGTATCCCAAATCGTATAAAAATCATCGTAATAAGGTTCATCATTTGTCCATAACGGATTTTCTCCGGTTCTATCAACGGGCATAATCATGGTGTGATATAAACCGGTGTAGAACATCTTTTTATAATCCTCTGATGTATCTTCAGATAATGTAATTCGGCTTAATAAGTTCTCCCATTTATTTTCTAAAGTGGATAAAACGGTATTAAAATCCCAATGCGGAATTTCAACTTCTATATTGTTTTTGGCTTTTAATTCACTTAAAAAAGAAATTCCGATTTTGACATTCAGTTCTTCTTTTCCACCGTTTCCAAAAGAAAGTAAAGCGGCTGTTTTTTTTCCGGAATCAAATTGCGCTTTTTGATTGCTGTAAAATTTTCCGTCTTTAAAGGTTACATATTTTGCAATTGGCTGATCAAATATTGCCCAGAAATAAACCGTGTAAGCGCGACCGTTATTCCATCCGCCTCTTATTCTGCTGTAACCTCGAACTTCGATATCCGAAACAATTTCGATCTGCGAACCTACAAACTGCTGTGCTTCCCTGGCGTCGGGAATCTTATCTTCTCCAAGAAAAAAACCTGGATCTATTTTTAATTCTTTGGATGTATTTTTTGGGTAAGTGATACGGTAAAAAGATACTTTTTCACCTGTCGTTATTTCTGTTTTGATTTTATTTTCTTTGAAAACCGTTTCGTAGTAACCCAGTTTTACATTTTCTTCTGCTCTGTAAGAAGTCTGATCCATCTTATCTAAAGCACCGGAAAATGGCATAATCTGAATGTTTCCATATTTCGGGCCTCCACCCGTTCCGCTTACGTGTACCTGACTAAAACCGGTTACTTCTTTTGGCAGTGGCAGCCAGCCGCTGTTTGGACTCGAAGTACAATCCGGACTTGGTTTTACCATTCCGTATGGACATGACGGACCTATAAAAACCCTGCCCACTCCTTCTGACCCGATCATTGGGTCTACAAATTGATGAACGGTTTGCTGGGCATTGATTGTTATGGTAGTAAGAAATGATATTCCTAAAAAAATGATAAACTTGTTCGTTAATTTCATTGTGTTATTTCTTTGGTTTTGTTTGGCATGTCAATTTTTTAACACATAGAAACATAGATTTTTTTTGCTGCTTAAAGGCGTTTCACTTGCATTAACAAATCCCGTCCCGAAGTTTCGGGATCGGGACTATGTGTGAGAAACTAGTTTCTTTCTGGTTACTTTTTTTAAAATCATAAAAATCTATGTCTCTATGTGTTTAATTATTTTCTAGTTAGGTCGATCTGACATTTCTAAAATTAATTCACCTCCATTGGTAATTTCTTTATGTGAAAGCGTAAAATCTTTTACAGTTTTATTGTTGTATTTGATGTCTTTTACATACACATTTTCAGCGTTGTTGTTTTCCGCTTTTATCACAAATATTTTACCAGAATAATATTTCGAATTTAAACTTATTGTTATCTTATTAAATATTGGACTTCCAATTTGATAAACGGCATCTTGATCTGTTCCTCCGTTTATTTGAAATAAACCTAATTTAAGCAATACATTTAAACTTCCCATTAATCCCTGGTCTTCGTCGCCATTGTAACCGGTTGAAGGAGATAATCCGCTGAAAGTTTCTTTTACTACGTTTCTTGTCCAATACTGTGCTAAATCGGACCTTCCTAATACTGTAAAAATATTGGATGTTTGTATAGAAGGCTGATTTCCAAAATTTATGGGAATTCTGCTAAACTCGGGATGCAATTCTGCATCGTGCGATGTGCCGGAAGTAAACTTTTGTTTTTGGGCCGTTTCAAATTGAGTGTTCAATTTTTCTACAGCTTTTTCCTTTCCTCCCATCAAAACGGCTAAACCTTCAATATCATGCGGAACAAACCAAGTTGATTGTGCCCCATTTGATTCTATAAATCCATTTTCATATTGATAGGGATCATAATTTTCACGCCATTTTCCTTCTACGTTTTTCGGACGCATCCAGCCTATTTGTGCATCAAAAACATTTTGATAATTTTTGGCTCTTTTGATGAAATAATTATAATCTTCTTCGTGATTTAGTTTTTTAGCCAATTGTGCCAAAGTCCAATCCTGATAGGCATATTCTAAAGTCTGGCTTGTACCGTCTTCATGGCTTCCGAAATTGCCATCTGGAAGCGGATAAGGCACATATCCTTTTTCTAAATAATATTTTAATCCACCGCCAATATTGGTATTGTGTTCATATCCTGCTTTTTCCATAATACCTCCCGGCATATGATTTTTTTTGAGCGCGGTATAAATCTCTTCTAAATCTTCTTTTACAATTCCTTTTTGAATGGCGCTTACGATAAAAGGTGTTGCTGAAGCTCCGGTCATGACATACGTATCATTTCCTCCCGAAGGCCCGCGTGGAATGATGCCTCCGTCTTTGTAATACTGCATTAACGAATACACAAATTCTTCCATAATTTCAGGATACACCAATCCCCAAAGATTATTAATTGTCCATTGGGCACCCCAGAAAGCATCTGAATTGTAATGATTGAATTTTGGTTTTCCGTCAGCATTTAAAGGCAATTGTCCGAGCCTGAATTTTTCCCCTGTATTATCAGGATAGGCTCCATTTGCGTCACTGATCATTTTTCTGCCTTGAAGCGCATGCCAAAGATCTGTGTAAAATCTTCTTTGATCGGTTTGAGTTCCTCCTTCTATTTTAATTCTTCCCAATAAATCGCTCCATACTTTTCTGGAATCGTCAACTGTTTTATTGAAATCCCAATGTGGTAATTCGGTTTCGATATTGATATTGGCATTTTCTATTGAAGTATAAGAAATACCAACTTTCATCAATACTTGTTCTTTTGTTTTATTAAAATTTACTAAATAATTACCTGTCACATTATCTCTTTCTATGGAAGTAACCGGCTCATTTGTTTTAATTTTAAAAAATACGGTTAATGGTTTTGGACGTCTGAAATTGGTACTCAAAACTAATGAACCCGAAAGTTCGTAATCGTTGTTTTTTTCTAATTTCCCATTGGTATTTTCACAAGGTCCTAAAATAGTGTTCAAATTAAAAAGAACTGCTTTTTGTGCCTTTGTCGGAAAAGTATATTTATGAAGACCAACTCTTTGCGTGCTGGTCAATTCTGCCGTTATTTGATATCGATTTAATTTTACGGAATGATATCCGGGTGTTATTATTTCGTTTTGATGACTGAATTTCGAATAAAAGTCTTTAAATATAGTTGGTTTGTTTACTGCTGCAATTGTTACCGGCATTACTGATACGCCAGACATTTGCCATTCGTGAACGTGGCTGAAACCTTTAACTGTATCTGTAGTATATTTATAACCGCCACCCCAATCGCCTTTAATTTCTGTATCGGGATTTAAGTTTACCATACCAAACGGACGACTTGCTGATGAAAAGTAAAACCACCTGGAATTTTCGGTGTCCAACAACGGATAAACCATGTCTGATAACTGTTTCTTTTTTAAGGAAATAGTTTTCTGAGCATTGCACGACACTAAAAAAACAAGAGTTAAACCTATTCCAATGCGTCCTATTTTATAGATTTTATTTAGTTTCATTTATTCTGTTTGTATTGTTGGGACAATATTGTTTTAGACAGGATTTTATCGGATTATAATGTATTCTCAAAACATTAGCTAAATGAATGTTACAAAGCTTAATCTTTCACTGCTTTTTCAAACGGCATTCGATTAAGCTTTGCTTTCATTCAAAAACAAAACTAAACTGATTCTTACGAGCAACTGAACAGACCAGTTTTTTAGTAAAAAAGGAGAAGAATTTACGCTCCTCTCCTTTTCAAAATTAAAATTGGTAACAAATGCGTACTTAACTAATTCTTATTTTTAATATCCATCATTCTGGATCAGAGCCGGGTTTAAAACCATGGCATTGGTTGGAATTGGGAAAACACGGCGATAGGTGTCTGCATTGGTTTTGTAACCCCATTGCCCTTCATATTTTCCAAAACGGATCATATCATTTCTATGCCATGCTTCCCAGGTAAATTCACGGCTTCTTTCTTTGTAAACATCTTCTAATGTTACACCGCTTAATGCCGGAGATGTTGTACGATTAGAACGAACCATATTTACTAATGCATCTGCACTTTGTCCTATTGTTACGCTTCCTCCACGAAGGATTGCTTCTGCTTTCATTAAAAGAACATCTGAATAACGTAAGAAAGGAACATCATTTTTTTGATTACGATTTGTTGAAGTAGCATCCGGGTAAAATTTAATATTTCTGTAACCCATATTCCATGCGATTTCGTCGTTTCCAAGATCAAATAAAGTTTCACTTTGACGTGGTATAATATCTGGTGTTAAATTTACCTGATAGGTATATGCAGCTCCTCCATCAGATCCTGTATAAAATTGGTCATATCCTTTTTTGGTTGTTGTAACCGTTACAGGTGTAATGCCGTCATTCATAAACTGAAGCCCTGTAAGCCATTGTTTATTTCGAATGTCATTTACATCATCAAAATAAGCATAAAATTCAGGAAGTGTACTTCTTGGTGCACTTGGTGTAAATGAAAGACCAAACTTAGCTCTTTCAGAACGGGGTACATCATAACGTGAATGGTACATTTGTCCGTTGTAACCTACTGTAACAGCTGCCGGATCGTAAGGAACTGCAAAAATGAATTCTTTCATCAACGGCCCATTAGTTGGATAAAACATTTGAAGATAAGTTGCTCTTGGCTCAATAACATATAAGCCCGAGTTGATTACCTCATCGCAAGCAGCAATACATTCATTAACACGTGATGCGCCTGTATATACTTCAGCGTTCAAATATAATTTAGCCAGCATTGCATTAGCCGTTTGCTTATTTGGTCTTCCGTAAGTGGCAACTCCCGCTACAGGATTTAAATTAGGAACGGCATTTTTTAATTCTTTTTCAATAAAATTAAAAACGTCTTTTCTCGGTGTTTTGGCATGAGACGAAAAATCTCCGTATAAAGTATCCAACGGTACATCTCCATAACTGTCCATTAACATGTAATAAGAAATGGCACGCATTGTTTTTAACTCAGAAATCAACGTATTTTTCTCTGCACCTTCCGGCATTGTCTGATTTAAAATTGAAATTGCCTGATTGCTTGTTCCGATCACTTTAGATGACCAGTCCCAAAGACTTCCTATGATTCCGTTATCTGCATTCCAGTCATGATAATGCATCGCAATATAGTTTCGGTTATCAAACCAGTTACCTCCTCTTGCAGGCAAAATAGCTTCATCTGTAGATAAAGACTGTGACCACCACCAGGCAAATGAAAACTCACCTCGAAATGCTGCATAAACAGGTCCTGTTGTCTGAATGTATTGTGCTGAGTTTTGAGGAAATACTTCCGGTGTCAATTGTGTTGTAATAGGCACTTCAAGATCGTCACAAGACCATATTAAACCAGCCATAAGTACTGGGAACCCTAAATATTTTAATATCTTTTTCATAATTTTTAGCATTTAATTTTAGAAGATCACATTTACACCAAACATATAAGTTCTGGTTTTTGGATAGAAGTTATTTGAATCTACACCAGGAGCTGTTCCTCCTTGTTCTACTTCCGGATCAATTCCTTTGTATTTGGTAATAACAAATACGTTGTTTACGGTTTGATAAATACGTACACTGTTGATATACCTTCCCACTTTACCAAAATTATATCCTAAAGTCATGTTGTCTAATCTTACATAGCTGCCGTCTTCTATAAAACGATCTGAATATTTATAAGAGTTTAAGTCATTTGGAGACTCGTTTCCTGCATCAACTAAAATATTATTGGTCATTGCGGTACTAGGTCTGAATAAATCGGCACGAGTGGCATTGAAAATTTTATTACCAAAAACCCCTCTGAAGAAAATACTTAAATCGAATTTTTTGTATTGAAAATTATTTGCCCATCCTACTAATAGTTTTGGCTGCGCGCTTCCTGCATAATGATAATCTACTCCAATTTGTGGTGTCGTAGTCAAATCACCATTTTTATCATAATACTGTGAAACTCCATCAGCATTTTTTCCTGCATATTTCAATGTAAAGAATTGTCCTAATGGTTTTCCTTCTTTAAAAATCTGTAATGTACTTCCTGTTTGTCCGCCACCATCTGGCTGAACACGACGAATAGAATCTCCGCCTACAAAGAAAGGGCTAGTTAATTTTACGATTTCATTTTTATTGTGAGCCAAATTCAGATTAGTTGTCCAGCTGAAATTTGCCGTTTTAACCGGAGTTGTACTTAAACTAACCTCAATACCTTTGTTAGACATTGTTCCTCCGTTTGCTACAATTGATCCTACTGGTACAAGTACCGGATTTACACTATAATTGAAAATCATGTCTGTTGTTTTTTTGTCGTACACATCAACAGAACCGGTTACTTTTCCTTTTAAGATAGAAAAATCAACTCCAATATTTGTGGTAGCTGTTTTTTCCCATTTTAAATCAGGATTAGCTGCCTGGTTAGGACCATAAGCTCCAATTTGTTGTCCGTTATAATAGAAAGTTCCTAAACTTCCGGAAATAAACTGTGCTGTGTAAGCATTAAATCCAGATGAGTTTCCTGTTACCCCCCAGCTTCCGCGGAATTTCAAATCACTAAAAAAGTTTTGATTCTTCATGAAACCTTCTTTATCTACTCTCCATGCACCACCTACAGAAGGAAAATATCCCCATTGGTTATTTCCTCCAAACATAGATCCACCATCTCTTCTAATAGATCCTTGTAATAGATATTTGTCTTTGTAATTGTAATTCACACGTCCAAAATAAGCTATCAAGCGTGTTTTTTGATAAGCTTTACTGTCACCAAAATTTACTACATAACCATTAACCGAAGTGTAATTACTTAAAGCCAGGTTATTATACCCAACATTGTCTACAGGAAAGTTCGTTGTTGTAGCCTGAAAACCATCTCCTAATGTATTTTCCTGCCAGGAGTAACCTGCTACAGCTTTTATTTTATGCTCTCCAAATGTTTTATCCCAGGTAAGGAAACTTTCAATAATGTTGTTTCTGGTTTCGTAAGAATTTCTCAATGCAGAACCATTTACACCAAAATTAACCAATGTTTTTGTCAAAGGTGGATCTGGGTTGTTGTAAAAGTTGGCACTGTTGTATTGTGAATAATAACTATCATAAAATTCTCCATGAGACGCAGTTAATCTTTGGTGCGCCAAATTCAAATTATAAGTAAATCCAAACGGAAGTTTTACTTCTGCAGTAAGGTTACCTACAAGGTTATCCGTTTTAGTTTCATCGGTACCATGTTCAATTAAAGCTACAGGATTAAAATATCCCGGACTGGTAAAGTTTTCAAAAAAACTTCCATCAGCATTTCTTACCGGAGAAACAGGAAGATAACTTGCTGCCTGCAAAAGAACAGTATTTCTTTGTGGTACATTTTGATATTTTGTACTGGAATTGGTAACGTTTAAACCAAATTTAACCTTATCATCAAAAGCAAATTGTTCAACAGATAAACGGGCAATGATACGAGAAAAGTCACTTTTTAACATTACCCCTTCTTTATTAAGAGAAGTGATACTTGCTGTATAACTTCCGTGATCTCCACCACCACTCATCGATAAGTTATGGCTGCTTGATGCCGCACGTCCTGTTCTTAAAATTTCTTTCTGCCAGTTTGTATTAGCACCTTTATCATTTTCCGGAGTAAAATTCAAATTGTTTCTAGTTGTGAAATCTCGCAGCTGATCTGCATTCATCATGTCAAGATTATTTGAAACTTCTTCCCAACCAACATAACCATTGTATGCAATCTGCGTTTTGCCCTTACTTCCTTTTTTTGTTGTTACCATGATAACACCATTTGCAGCACGGTTACCGTAAATAGCAGTTGCAGCAGCATCTTTTAAGACGTCGATAGTTGCAATATCATCTGGTGAAATTACAGAGATATCAACTCCCGGAATACCATCTATTACATAAAATGGTCCTTGTGAACTATTTAATGTAGAAGCTCCACGCAAAACTACAGAAGCCGTTTTTGTAGGGTCACCGCTTGATGAAATGTTCAAACCGGAAACTTTACCCTGTAAAAGCTGTCCAACATCACTAATTGCTCCTCTGTTTAAATCTTCGGCTTTTACAGAAGTTACAGAAGTAGTAAGGTTTTTACGAGATCCTTTTCCATAACCCACTACTACAACTTGCTCTAAACTGGTTGTAGTAGACTGTAATTTAATCGAATAATTCGTTTTTGTTTCGTCTAGTTTTAAAGTCAAATCGTCAAACCCCATATAAGAAACTACTAGTGTCGCATTTT
Organism: Flavobacterium sp. MMLR14_040; assembly: GCF_033657265.1. Classification (NCBI taxonomy): domain Bacteria; kingdom Pseudomonadati; phylum Bacteroidota; class Flavobacteriia; order Flavobacteriales; family Flavobacteriaceae; genus Flavobacterium; species Flavobacterium sp. MMLR14_040. The sequence continues at coordinate 82,152 of NZ_JAWVWO010000014.1, forward strand.
TGTTTGAAGCCGAAAATTTAAATTTTCCATCAAAATCTGTTGTTACTGAATTCGTTGTACCTTTTTCTAGTACATTGGCGGCTGGCAGTGGAATGCCTTTGTCATCTAAAACAACACCGGACACTTCTGTTTTTTGTGCCCAGGTATTAATTGAGAAGCAAAAACAAAAGGCTAATAATAAAAGTTTAAGTTTTTCCATTTTGATATTGGTTAATTGGTTAAAATAGTATTGACGAAATTAATGGTAAAGAAATGTTAACAAATGGACAAGTTATTCATAAACATGGATAATTTCTGTAAAGTCAATGATAGCAAGGGTTTTCAAAATTATTTTTCTAAATTTAAATAGTTAAAAACTTATAATTAATCGATTGCGTAAAGATTTCATTTCATATTTTAAGTATTGTTTAAGTTGATAGTTAAAAGTTTAAGTTATATTTTGGTTATATACGTATTAATTATAGTCCCGGTATATTTTTTATTTATTTTCGGTCCATTTGATTTCCCAATTTTTAATCAATTCTCTTTCTTTTGTTTCATCAAAAGGAGTGTTATCCACTGTTGATTTTTTTAGAGCTTCTAAAAACATTTTCCATCTTGGCCAGTAAAATCCTTTATACATTCCGTTCCAGGATCTGGACGCATAATCATTTAAATGGCCTTCTCCGCCCCAAAGCGTTATTAATGTTTTGGCGTTTTTTACATACAATTTAGATACTTCAGGAGAATCCCCATAATCAGAAGCTGATTTTACCCATTGATCCAGACTATTTAATGGTTGTCGTGACATCATTTTATCGATATCCAAAGCTTGCTTTTCTATCTTTTTAAATAATTGATCTCCTTTTGAAATATCTTTTTGCTGATACGCTTTTACACATTCAACCAAATCTTCATCAATACAAAGCGAATAGTAATGTCTTGAAGCATCGATTAAATCGTAATTAATGAAATTCTTTTTATCGTATTTTTTGGCTTCTTTGGTTAAAATATCCAAAGCTTCTTTTAGTTTTTTCTTATCTCCGGGATTTCCTTTAAACTCTGTAATTGTCGCAGTCGGACGTTTAAATAACAAATACGCTCCGGCCCTATCATTCCACCAGCGGGTTTCCCAATATTTGATATTGTAAACAGATTCCAGTAATAATTCCCATGCCTGAAAAACAGGTTTTGATGTTTGTCCGTATCTCGCATTTAAATATTTAGTCAGCCAATCGTTTATGGGTTGCTCGCCCTGACTCCACGGAAGATCATAAATATATTCATATACAATTGAATTATTATTTAACCCTTCCGGCATTGCTCCATAACCCACAACATTTCCTTTGTTCGGATTTTTCAGCAAGCTTGTCAATTCATTTTTATAGAAGTTCAAATCTCCATAGACAGGATTCGATCCGCCATAATTATGTACATAACCGTAAGTCCATTGTTTACCATAAAAGGCTTCCTGATTTTCCCATACCTTATATCTGTCGTTGGCATAATCCTGAACCATCAACCGGTCATTTGGCACTTTACTTAAAAATGCGCTTGTGGCTTCTTTTGTCCAGAATTGTTTATTATCTCCAAAAAGCCATCCCTGCATCACCCAGACTGCACCCGGCGCGGCTTCATTAATAGTTTCATAAATCGCACTTCCGTAATTCGAAAGTTCTTCATATTTATTTTCCTCAGAAACAGGAGGTTCAATCTCATTAAAAGAATCTGCCAGATAGAAATTAGACTTCCCGTACATTTTGGTGTAAATTTCAATAAAACGTATTCCTATTTTTTTAAACAGAGGATCTTTGGAATCTAATAGAAAAGTACTCGCAAAACCACCTCCCGACCATGATTTTAATTCCGTTATTTTGGCTTCAGGATGTTTTTCTGCAAAAGCCTTAGGTACATAACCGCTAAAAGCAGGCACTACGGGATGCATATCTAAAGCTCTCATTCTCTCCAGGATTTTCTTTTGCAGTTCTTCTTTTTTACTGAACCATTCTTGCGGCAACGGCCCTTCGAGACTGTTGATATTTCCCATACGCTGCCAAGGTAAAAAGGCTGGTCCGGCAAAATGTGCTTCTAATAGAGTATTGGTCAAACCATATTCTTTCCATAATTCCTGCCACACCGCTTCCTGACCTTCCATTGCAGTAGGAAGATTGATTCCGTGCATCGCCATCCAGTCGATTTCCTGTTCCCAGCGCTTCCAGTCCCACCATGGAGTGGTGTACCCGAAGGTACAGGCATTTAAATATTCTCTGTATTGAAATGGTGTCGCGCCTTTTTTTGAATATTCTGGCCATGACTTAGGTAAATGAATTCTATTTCCTTCCCAACTCACCAAGACGGCGCCTATATCTCTAAGAAAATTATAAGCTGCATAACAAATTGCCGTATTATTTGATGCTTTTATTTTTACCTGCTTGTTTGTTGTTTCAATTTCAAACCAATCTGATTTATTCTCTTTGTTCTCAACAATGCTTAATTCAAACTCGCTGGCACGATTACCGATAAGTCTTTCTATTACTGCCAATGCGTCTTTTGTGTTTTCTTCATTTTTAGAATATCCTTTAAACGAACAAAGAAATAACAGCATAACTGAGACGGCCATTTTTAAGGAATTGTCCTTTTTACTTTTTAAATTCTCTCTTTTCATATAAATCATATCTTAATTAAATTGTCTTAACGTATTTAGCCTAACAAAAACAAGGGAGATTAAAAATTACTAATCTCCCTGTCAAACAAAACCTAACAAAAAATATATTACTAATAATTAATAATTGTATCCATTAAATTTCAGGATCAAATAATGGAACATTAAACCGAAAATAAAAGTATACATAATGCTATTCTATAAGATGGATTTATCAATCAAAAGCATAGACATATTCTCTCTAATCCTCTTTTTTTTTAATAGAAGGGTTAAATTGATAAAAAAGGTAAAATATTGATTTTCAATCTACATAATCATTTTTAAAGATTCATTTTTTTTGATCTTTAATTATATTTATGTCTCTGTTTTAATCAACAGAAATTTCATTAAACAATAGTATTAAAAGAAGGTTACTATCGGCAATCTAAGACCAATTCATTATAAAATTAGTTTATATTAGCTATTTCAAAGTAAATTCAGCTAACCCCAAAACACAAAATGAATAAAAAAATTCTATTGGCATTACTTATTGTAAATCTATTTTGCAGACAATACATTATTTATGGACAGGAAAAAAAGAGTAACGATGTTACTCAAAAATCCATCCAAATTGAAACTGATGCAATTTTCGACAAGCTTGTCCAAATTAGAAGAGAGTTTCATCAGAATCCGGAACTGGCGGGTAAAGAAAAAAGAACCCAGGAGACTATAAAAAAATATTTATTGAATTTAGGTCTTAAAGTTGAAACGGATATTTACGGATATGGGGTTGTAGGCATTTTAGAAAGTGGAAAAAAAGGGAAGAAAATCGCCTGGAGAGCAGAAATGGATGCATTGCCAAATGACTTTGCTGATGAATCTGATTTTAAATCTAATACAAAAGGCGTCCAACACGGTTGCGGTCATGATGTTCACATGGCGATTTCGTTAGGAATAGCAGAAGTTTTGGCAAAAAATAAAAAGTCGCTGCATGGCACAATTTATTTTATTTTTCAGCCTGAAGAAGAAACATTTATAGGAGCAAAAAAAATTATTGAAAACAAATTATTTGCCCAATATAAAATTGATGAGATTTACGCGCTTCACGTAGTAGGATTACCGGCAGGACAAATAATGGTAAAACCTAATGAAGTGTTTGCCTACCAAAAAGAAATAGGAATACAATTTAAAAATGTTTTACCTGCAAAAGAGTTAAAAGAGCTAACCTCAAAAATTCGCAATTCTTTGGTTAGATCGAATAACCAAAGCAAACCATGGGAGATTCAACTTATTTCAGATCCTGAAATGGGTTTGATGAATCCAAAAACAATATTTACTGATTATTTAATTGCTGACGAAAATTTTAGGGCATATTCTAAAAACGATGCATTCCATATAAATGCAGAAATTTATGAAACTGATGCAAGCCGATTAAAAAACATTATACCTGCCATTGATAAAGTAATTGAAGACAATAATTATGGCGCTCAGAAAATTTCTATTAAATTCATAAAAGAAAACCCAACAGTTTTAAACGATCCAAATTTAACACGCACTGCTATTACTACGCTTGACAATATTTACGGAAAAGGATTTGTAGTAACTGACTATGGGCAGGTTCCTTATTTCAATGATGATTTTGCCTATTTCCAACAGAAAATTCCCGGAGTTTATTTCCTGCTTGGAGGATCTAATGTGCAAAAAGGAATCATAGCAATGAATCATGCTCCTAATTTTCAAGTTGATGAAGAGTGTATTAGAATTGGAGTTAAAACATTTTCTTCGCTGTTAGTTGAAAGAGGCAAGTAAACAAAACATTAATCGATATGAAAAATGGCGCCATCTGTTTTCAGGTGGCGCCATTTTTTTTGTCAAAACTTAATATTATAATCAGTATTAATTAAACGCTCGTGGTTAAATTATACTTTTATTTTGTGCCATTAAATCTTCAATTCTGGAATTAGAAATCTCGGGATTAGCTCCCGGCGCCTCAGCTACCAAAGCTCCTACGGCGCATGCAAAATCAATAGCTGTTTGTGGATCTTTTCCGTTAAGCACTGATGTAATTAAAGCGGCCAAAAACGAATCGCCCGCTCCAACTGTATCGGCAACCTTTACCGGATAACCTCCATTTTCATAAAGCTTGCCTTCCCACATTAACAAAGCCCCATGCTTTCCTCTTGTTACGCACATGGCTTTTACTTTGGTTTTTTCGGCAATAAAGTTCATATTGTCTTCCAAACCCGAATAGGGTGAATGCATTGCGTCTGCTATTTCCAGCAATTCTTCATCATTAAATTTAATAAAATCAGCTAAGTGCATTAATTTTTCTAACATTTCATAAGAATAATGGGGCTTTCTCAAATTAACATCAAAAACCTTATAAGCTTGTGTCTGAAGCAATTCTTCCAGAGATTTCCCTGATACTTCATCCCTGCAAACCAAACTTCCGTAAATTAGCACATCAGCATCAAACGCTATTTTTTTTCCAAATTCATTCAAAACAATTTTATCCCATGCCGATGGATACGTGATTTCATAACTTGCAGATCCGCGTTCATTCAAGGTTACGTTTACTAAACCAGTCGGAAAATCTTCTGATTTACTAATAGTATCCGTTTCAAGTCCCAGGTTTTTTACCTGACTGATAATTGCCTCACCATCTTCATCATTTCCTACGCAACTAATCATGGCTACTTCGCAACCAAATGTTTTCATTCGCAAAGCCACATTTAATGGTGCACCGCCAATTTTTTTTTCATTGGCAAAAACATCCCAAAGCACCTCTCCAAAGGCAACCGCCTTAAGGTTTTTTCCGTTGTTCATTCTAAAAATATTTATTATTAACCCGTTGGGTATAATGCAAAAAAATTAATTACACACATAGAAACATAGATTTTATGATTTTGAAAAAGTAAATTCAATGAAACTTGTTTCTCCCACATAGCTATGTTTGTTAATGCAAGTGAAACGCCTTTTTGAGTTCATCCCGACGCTTCGGGACTATGTTTCTATGTGTTAAAAATAATTACACCCAACGGGTTTTATTATTAATGTTATTCCGTTTGCATAATGTAAATCATGCAAACGGAACTTCTTTCTCCTTAGCTATTCTTCATTTATCATTAATTCTAAAATAGCAATTAATAACCCGGATTTTGTTTGTACACTCCCTGGCTGAAATTAATTTGTTTCAACGGAATTGGGCAATACTCCTCTTTACTTGCATCAAAAAAGGCATCCTGATAATAGGTGCGTTTTGTTTTTTCGCCTGCGTAAAAATCATTCATTACCTGATCTGTAACACCCCAGCGAACTAAATCAAAGAAACGATTTCCTTCCATTGCCAATTCCAAACGGCGTTCGAAACGCATTGCTTTACGGGCAAAATCCTGTGTCCAGTTGCAATTAACGCCGTCTTCATACGTATTAACTTTAAAGTTATTTACATACGGAAGTCGTCCTGTACTTTGGGCAGCTCGTTCTCTAATTTGATTGATTAATGGCAAAGCTTCTGATTGTCTTCCTAATTCAATCAGGGCTTCGGCACGCATCAAAATCACATCGGCATAACGAATCTGGATTCTGTTTTTAGAATTTCCGTAAAACGGATCAATATTCACAACACAACTACAGCTTGGCGCCACGTTTTCTTTTAAGGATGCAAAATACCCGTAAGTTCCCGGAGATCTAACCCAAGCCTCAACATATAAAAATTCAGGATCATATTTATAAGGCAGACCTGGCATGGCAACCGTATGATACAATCTTGGATCTACCGTATTGGCAGCGATATTTTTATAATCAAAATCCTGATTGTTATAAGTGTCAAATTCCGGTAAACCATTTGCGCCTGTTTTAAAAGCATTTACTAAGTTTTGACTTGGTTTATGAAAATCACAACATCCTAAACCTTGTGGTGTTGAAAGTACATCTGAAAAATTTAATCTTCCGTATAAAGTTCCGTCATTGTCTGAGAATTGAATGGAGAAAATCGATTCAGTTCCGTTTTCAAAAGTTCCCGGTAAAAAGTTATTGGCAAAATCCGGTTCTAAACTTGCTTTGCCGATTACTTTATCGGTGGCTGCAATTACTTCCTGCAAATGCTGTTGATTGATTCCGGTTACTTTATAAGTTTCATCCTGCGTATAAGCCTGATACAAACGTGTTTTTGCCAAATAAGCGTATGCTGCTTTTTGAGTTGCACGGCCCACTTGTGGCTGCGTTTCCGGTAAAGCTTCGGCGGCAGCCTGAAAATCTTCTGCTATTTTATTCCAAAGTTCTTCGTTTGAAAGGGCTTTGTTTGAGATTGTTTTATAATCTTCAATCGCAATATCTTCTGTGATGTAAGGAACATCTCTGAACATAATTTTCAGCATAAAATAAAAATGTCCTCTTAAAAAACGCATTTCAGCCATACGGGTTTTCTTTAACGGATAATCAGCTTCTGAAATTTGTTCTAATGCCTTCAAAGCTTTATTGGCTCTTGAAACTCCCACATAACTGATGTACCAAAAGTTATCCAATTCGCCAAAATCAGATCTGATATTATTCGAAACTTCAAAAAAGTGAAAATCCTGAATATCGTTAGTTCCGCTTCCGCCTTTGTAAGCATCATCAGAACGTACATTTCCAAATGGCCACAAACTATAAGGCGAATCATAATGATCATTTCCTAATTGTGCGTACGCCGCATTCATAAAACCTTCTACAGATTGTGGTGTTACAATATCTTCTTCAGACAACACTCCACGAGGATCTTCTTCCAGAAAATCAGAACAGGAAGCCAATATTCCCAGCACTAAAAACCCTGCTATATATAGTATCTTTTTCATTTTTTTTTGATTTAATCTTTATTATAAAGTAAAATTAAGACCAGCCGTGAAAGTCGTTGGCTGCGGATATCCAAATCCTGCATTTTCAGGATCTACACCAGTAAAACTTTTAGCATCAAGGATCAATAAGTTTTGTCCGCTGATGTACAATCTAAAGCTGTCGAAATTCATTTTTTTCAATAAATCTTTTGGCAGGCTGTATCCAAATTGTAAAACACGAAGTTTTAAATAGCTTCCGTTTTCTACATAATAAGTGGAGAATCTTGACTCTGCATTTCTATCCACTGTAGTTAAAGCCGGAATAGTCGAGTTTGGATTGTCAACGGACCAGGCATTTAACAAACGAGTTCCTTTGTTAGAACCTACGTCATCTACGCTCCAAAAATCGGTTTGGTATTTGGTATTGTTAATGACATCAACATCACTTGCTCCTTCCCAGAAAGTGGTGAAATCCCAATTTTTATATCCTAATCCTAAATTAATTCCGTAAGTCAATCCCGGATTTGGATTCCCAATCCACGTACGGTCTTTATCCGTAATGCTTCCGTCGCCGTTTAAATCTTTGTAACGAATTCTTCCAAGACCTTTTCCTTCCTGCAGCGCCGAGTTGCTTACTTCGTCCTGACTTTTAAACAATCCATCAGTAACATAACCGTACATAGAGTTTATTGGGCGGCCTAAAATATTATCGTCTAATCCGTCTCCTCCGTAGTTATTTCGTACTTCATCCGGCAATTGCGTAATCTTGTTTTTGTTTGCCGAAATATTTCCTGAAATGTCATATTTCAATCCAAATGATGTTTCATCGTGATATCCTAAAGAAACTTCCCATCCTTTATTTTCCATCGAAGCACCGTTTACCCAGCGATTTCCGCCTTCGCCAATTACTCCTAAATAAGCCGGTAAAACCAAAATATCTTCTGTTTTCTTGATATAATAATCAACAGAACCGCTTAATTTTTGTTTGAATAATCCGAAATCTAAACCAATGTTTGTTTGTGTCGTTGTTTCCCATTTTAAATCATCATTTCCGGATTGTGTTGCAATAAAACCTGACGGAAGCAATCCGTTTCCGTTTCCTGCAAGGTCATAAGCTGTTCCGTAAGACGTTGCCCAGGTCGGACTTCCTCCTGCATAACTGGCCAAATACAAACTATAAACAGCTGTATTGCTGATTTCCTGATTTCCGGTTTGTCCCCATCCTGCTCTTAATTTCAAATCAGAAAAAACGGGTGCATTATTTTTAATAAAATTTTCATTGCTGATTCTCCATCCTGCTGAAACTGCAGGAAAGGTTCCGAATTGATTGTTTTTACCAAAACGCGACGAACCATCGCGACGAATTGTAGCCGAAAGCAAATAACGATTATCAAATTCATAATCTGCTTTTCCAAAATAAGAAAGCAAAGAATATACTGTTGAAGTTCCGCTTGTAAACGATTCTCCCGTTCCTGCATCCGGATACATATAATCTGGCGTTTCGATCAAAAAGTCATTTTTGCGCAAAGTCGTGGTATCATAAGTATCTTTGTACATCTCGGTTCCTGCCATTAAATTCAGATTACTTTTTCCGAAATTCAAACTGTAAATAGCCGTGTTTGTCCAAGTCCATTTATCACTTACCGTTTGGTCTATGGTAACCGATGTTTGATCGTTTTGTAAATAACCCGATTGGTAACTTCTTTGTAAAGTACGTTTTTTATAAAACCCGTAATCGATACCGAAACTACTCTTGATATGAAGGTTTTTTATAATCTCTAAATCGGCATACATATTCCCGAAAAGACGTAAATAATCGTATTTATTGTCTTTGTTATATTCTAAAAGTCGAACCGGATTTTGTCTGTCATTCATTCCGCCAACCGGTCCTCCCCAGCCTTTCCCATCAACAGTGTGAACCGGAATAATTGGCAGGGCACGAAGCGCAGGATCTAAAACTAAAGGATCTGTAACTTCATTGGTACGGGTAAAACTAAAGTTTTCTCCAATAACCAATTTACCATTAAAATATTTATAAGAACTGTTCATTCTGGCAGAGATTCTTTCGAAATCAGTTGTTTTTACAACACCTTCATTTCCATAATATCCCAGAGAAAAAACATAATTGCCTTTGTCAGATGCATTCGAAACTGAAAGATCGTATGAATTTGCAATTCCTGTTTGCGAAATCGCATCGTACCAATCTGTATCTGCTGATTTTAGCGTTTGAGCAGCATCTAAATATTCGGGAATCAAAACTTTGTTTAACTGTGGTTTGTTATTATTTACAGACCAGTCAAATTGGTAACGCAAATTATTATTATTCGGATTTAATCCGTCGTTGATATTGGCCTGCCATAAAGCCTGACCAAATTGATCTGCATTCAAAACTTCCTGCTTTCTTGAATAATTAGAAAGAGAGGTATACGTGCTAAAATTGATTCTCATTTTACCCTCTTTACCTTTTTTGGTCGTAATAATGATTACACCATTTGAGGCACGAGAACCGTAAATACTCGCCGAAGAAGCATCTTTTAAAACCTGAATCGTTTCAATATCATTCGGGTTCAATTCGTGCATTCCAGATTTAGTTGGCATTCCGTCAATTACATACAAAGGATCTGTGTTGTTTAAAGTTCCAACGCCGCGAATCACCACTTTTGTATTTGCTCCACTCGGAGATCCGTCAGACGAAACCTTAACCCCCGCAACCCTTCCCTGTAGCGCTTTAATTGGGTTTGGTTCCGGCTGTTTCATAACATCTTTCATGTTTACAACAGCAACAGCTCCGGTAATATCTGTTTTCTTTTGTTTGGAATATCCTGTTACAACAACTTCATTTAGCTGATTGTTGTCTACTTTTAAAGTTATATGGATTGTATTTTGTCCTTTAACGGGAATCGATTGTGGTGCGAAACCGATAAAAGAAACAACAATAACAGCATCTGGATTGATGTTCCCGAAAGAAAAATTTCCATCAAAATCTGTTACTGTACTGGTATTTGTACCCGAAATAAGTACGGTTGCTCCCGGAAGCGGCATTCCGTCATCTGACGAAATTACCGTTCCTTTAATTCCGCTTTCCTGCGCTGTCATCATCAGCATTGGAAAAAAGAAAAATAGAAAATAAATAATTTTACTTTTCATGAGGTTAGTGGTTTTTAGTTAGTTTATATTTAATTGGTTAAGTACAATGTTGCTCATTTCAATTCCTTCGTTTGAAGAAACTGACAGAGAAGTAAAGGGCTGGTTTGTGAAAAAGATTTCGGTAATTACTTTTTCGCCATTGTTGTAAAATATTTCAATAGAGGTTTTGTCTAAAATGATTTTAAAAACGCCTTCTTTCTGATTTCCATCTAAAGTTGCTTTGGTAATTGTTGAAGCAAATTTTTCTGAGAAATCGTTTTTTCCTGCTTTCGAACGATCCAGAAATAAATAATGATCAGAATTATTTAATCCGAAGCTTAAAGATTCACCGGCTGCGTTTGAAAGTGTAAAAGTGTAATTGTCCTGCTTTAAGTTTTTTAAATCAAAATTGACAATCGCCTTGGTTAAATCAACTTTTCCTGCTTCGGGAATTGAAAGTTTCCCTTTTCCTTTAAGGTTTTTTGCTTTGATGGTTTTAGAAACGTATTTGTTGATTTCTTTTACCGGATTACTAATTAAGCTATAATCATTTCCTTTTTTTACTAACTGAATTTCACGTGCAATTGTAGTAGCACTTCTCCACGCAGTCGTAGGCACATCTTGCGCATAATCCCAGTTAGACATCCATCCTATAAATAATCTTCGTCCGTCAGCAGCCGGAACATTATTCCAGGTTACTCCGGCGTAATTATCTTTTCCGTAATCAATCCAAACGGCTTTTTCCTGTTCTACTTTTTTTGCAAAATTTGAATCCATCGTAAACGTTTTTCCGTCAAAATCTCCAATAAAATATTGTGTTCCTGAACCTCCGTTTGCTCCACCTGGATTTAAACTCTGAATTAAAACCCATTTGGTTTCATTGGTGCCTTTTACTTTTATTTCGAAGAAATCAGGGCATTCCCAAACACCTCCGTGGGCTCCAATATTTTTTCCAAAATCAGATAAATATTCCCAGTTTTTAATATCTTTTGATTTGTAAAACTGAGCACGGTCTTGTGCCGCCAAAACCAAAATCCATTGTTTATGAGTTTCATCCCAGGTCATTTTTGGGTCACGGAAATCACGAATTCCTGGATTTTTTATGACAGGATTTCCCTGGTCAAATTTCTTCCATGTAAAACCATTGTCATTCGAAAATGCGATATCCTGTCGTTCAACATCAATTTTGTTTTCTTTTTCTTTTGTCATATCATGCAGCGTATAAATCGCTACAATAGGAGCTGTTTTTCCAATACCCAAACCCGAAGTATTGTTCGCATCAACAACCGAACTTCCAGAAAAAATATATTTATCATTGTCTGGATAAATTGCAATTGGCTGTTCTTCCCATTTAATTAAATCTTTACTAACCGCATGTCCCCAATGCATTGGTCCCCATTTATTTCCATCAGGATAATGTTGATAAGACAAATGGTATAATCCGTTGGCATAAAACATTCCGTTAGGATCATTCATCCAGCCTTTTTTTGGTGTAAAATGAAAATTAGGACGGTACATTTTTTCTTCAATAGAAGTTGAAACTGTAGTTACTGCTGTTGTTTGGGCTGTCGCCGAAGTCGGTTTGCAAGCTCCTATTAAAAGTACAGCTGCACTATAAAATGCCAGCGGTATGTGTTTCTTTGATTTCATGGTTTTTGATATTTTTTTTAGTTAGATTTTCACTTAAAACTTCTAATGATATTCCTTTCGTTTCCGGCATTAGAAAAATGACAAACAGTAATTGCAGGACCATCATAAGTGTAAAAATTAAGAATACGACTTCGGGACCTATTTCTGAAAATAACATTGGAATTAAAGAGGGAATAATCGCTGCCAAAACCCAATGTACCGAACTCCCAAATGCCTGCCCGGATGCACGAATGTGATTTGGAAAAATTTCTGAGATAAAAACCCAGATTACAGCTCCCTGACCAATGGCGTGAGATGCAATAAATAAGAAAAGGAAAATAGGTACTGATAATCCTCCCCAATTGAAATAAAATGCAGCCGAAACCAATCCTAAGGAAATAATATATCCTACAGAACCAATGTACATTAACAACTTTCTTCCTAATTTGTCAATTAATGCTACACCGATTAAAGTAAAGATAAGATTGGTAATCCCGATGCCGATACTGCTTAATAAAGCGGTATTTTGTCCTAAACCTGCTTCTTCAAAAATTCTTGGCGCATAATATAGAAAGGCGTTGATTCCGGAAAATTGATTGAAAAATGCAATTAAAAAAGCCAATATTAATGGAAAACGGTATTTTTTCATGAAGATATTTTCGTGTTTCGTTACTCCGTTTTCTCTTGAATCGTCCATAATATCAGTAAGATTTGCAGTTGGATCAATTTTATACAATACTTTACGAGCTTCTTCATCACGGTTTTTAGACAATAACCATCTTGGACTTTCTGGAATTGTAAGTATAAAAAGAATATAAATAAAAGATGGAATAGCCTGAACTCCTACCATCCAACGCCAGGCATTTTCTCCAATATCTTTTAAAAAGTAGTTTGAGATAAAGGCAATTAAAATTCCCAGTACAATATTAAACTGGTATAAAGCTACCAGACGTCCGCGTTTGTCAGCCGGAGCAATTTCAGAAACATACGCCGGAGCGGCTATAGTAGAAGCGCCAACTCCTAAACCTCCTATAAATCTGAAGGCGGCAAATACAAAGGGATCATTTGCAAAAGCAGCACCTACAGCCGAAATGAAATATAAAATCCCGATCCAGAAAAGTGTTTTTTTTCGACCTATTTTATTAGTTGGGATTCCTCCAAAAATAGCACCTACAACAGTTCCCCAAAGTGCCATTGCCATAACAACAGATCCATGAAAAGCATCAGAAGAATGCCATAGAAGCTGTAATTGTTTATCAGCTCCAGAAATAACTACGGTATCAAAACCGAATAGAAAACCTGCCAGTGCAGCAGTAACAGACCAAATTAATATCTTGTTCATTGTAGATGTATTAAAAACTTATCGCTAAGATATCCGCAAAAAAAACAACTTATTTTTAATGATGTTACAATTTAATTCTATAAATAATGATAGTTTGATACTTAAACAACAAAAGCCTTATTTACAAGGCTTTAGATAATTTAAAATTTATTTACGAAAACCGTGTAGTTTCGATTTTGTTACATTTAGTTCAAAATTGATACCTGTTTTGTATCAATTTTGAACTACTATTAATTAGAAGATTTGTATTCCTTTGGTGAAATTCCAAATTTATTCTTAAAAGCTGTAGAAAAATAGTTGGGAGAAGAGAATCCAAGTGAGTATGCAATTTCAGAAATATTCATGTTATTGGACTTTAAAAGCTCTGCCGCTTTCTCCAATTTTACATTATTAATATGATCACTGATATTAATCCCGATAATAGCTTTTACCTTTCGATACAGCTGCACTCGCGAAACCCCTAATTTATCGGCCAAATCTTCAACCGAGAATTTAGGATTTTCAACATTCAACTTGATAATATCATTCATTTTAGTAATAAAGGACTGTTCCTGATTGCCAAATTTAGACTCAGGCTCAATGCGATAGATATTATTGGTGTAATAATAACGAAGTTTTTCTCTGTTGAAAAGCAAACCCGAAATGGATTGTTTTAGGATAGAAAGACTAAAAGGTTTTGTAAGATATTGATCTACTCCGCTTTGCAAACCTTTCAAGGTTGACTCTTTATCACTTTGCGCTGTTAAAATAATAATTGGAATATGTGACGAACGCAAATCCTTTTTCAACTCTTTGCTAATTTCATAACCGTCCTTGTCTACGAGATTAATGTCGCAAATGATAATGTCCGGAACAATTTCCATTGCTTTTTCGATCGCGTCGCTTCCGTCAGAAGTATGAACTACATATTCATTTGATAATTTAGCTTTTAAAAATGCGACCAGATCGATATTGTCTTCTATCACCAAAAGCGTATGTTTTTCTGATTCAGAAACTACATTTACAACGTTTAATTCAGTCTCGATATCTAAATTATCTGATATTAAATTTGGCGTTACATCCAGATTCTCCTCTTTATTAATCATTTCAGAAGGCTGTAAATGACTGATTCCTTTTAATAAAGTAATTACAAATTCGCTTCCTTGTTTTGATTTTAGTTCGATTGTTCCGTGATGTAAAAGCACAAATTCTTTAGAGAGATGCAGTCCAATTCCTGAACTGTTTTTATTATTATTTGAAGCCCTGAAAAACGGATTAAAAACATTCGACAATTCATTTTCGGGAATTCCTATTCCGGAATCTTTAAAACTGATTTTAACGGTATTGTCGTGATTTTCGATAATCGAAATCGTGATTTTTCCGTTATCGGGTGTAAATTTAAAGGCATTCGAAAGCAAATTAAAATACACTTTATCCATCAATCCCCTATCGATAAACAATTCCAGGTTTTTGTTTTTGCAAGTAAGCTGAAAATCAATATTTCTACGGGCAGCTTCGCCTTTAAAGTTGGTCATTACTTCATTTGTAAACTCATAGATTTTTGTATTTGAAGTTCTTAAGGTGAATTTTTGCTCTTCAATTTTTCTAAAATCCAGTAATTGATTTATTAATCGAAGTAATCTGTTTGAGTTTTTATGAATTAGTTTTACCTCATCGACAAGCGTGGTTCCTTTAATTTTTTCATTTTCGATTAACGATTCTACATAACTCATAATCAAAGTTATGGGTGTTTTAAATTCATGCGAAAGTCCGGTAAAGAAATTCAATTTTGCTTCATTGCTTTTTTGGGCAATTTGAGCCATTTCCTGAATTTCATTATTCTGATCAATTACCGTTTGATTAATTCTCTCTAGCTGTTTTTTCTTTCTTGAAATTGAAATAGTCGAATAAATACTGTAAATCGTTAAACTCAAAATAATTACTAAAAAGAAACTGAGCAATCGAACCAGATTGTTCTGTGAAGCATATTCTTTTTCCTGAATTTTTATTGCTCCTTGCTGCGAATCGATAACGGCTTGCTGCTGATCGACTTTATCCATTTGATTTTCGATAATTTCAGCATTGTTCTTATCGATTACGATGGTATTGAGAATATTGTTTTTTGCAATTGGTTCTTTATTGTACATTTTTAAAGCCAATTTTAAGGCTTCATTTCCTCCCGTCGGATATAAAATAGTACCGTCTAAAACGCCGCTTTTTACCAATTCTATACCGCCATTTACGGTATTTAGTCCATCTACTCCAATAAATTTAATTTTCTTTTCGAGTCCTACAGTTTTAGCCGTTTCCCAGGCGCTTAATGCCATACGATCATTATGGGCAAAAATGTACTCAATATTGGGATTGCTTAACAAAATTGCCTTTAAAGGTTCTTTTACCGATTCTCCCTCCCAATCACCATGAATTGTATTCTCGATTTTTATGCGTTTGTTCTCCTTTATTATTTGTCCAAATCCCAAGCTGCGCTCGTATGCTGGCGAAGAACCAATTGCTCCTGTAATTTCGATAATTTTGCATGAACCTTTACTGTGCGAAACTATGTAACGACCCGCAATTCGTCCAATTTCAATATTATCAGCTCCAAGATAAGCCGTGTATTTTTCGCCATCAATTTTTCTGTCTACAACAAGAACCGGGATTCCGGCTTTTATAGATTTTTCGACTACGGCGGTTAAGGGTTTTGATTGAATTGGAGATACAATAATTACATCTACTTTATTAGAGATGAATCTTTCGATATCGTCAATCTGTTTTTCGATATTATTATTAGCATCACTAATTTTTAATTCTACTTCAGGCTGCAGCGAAGCTTCAATTTTTATAGAACTGTTCATTTGCTTGCGCCAATCATCGGTAGTCATGGCCTGAGAAAATCCAACTTTGATTTTATCACCTTGTTTTTGCTTACAGGAAACTAAACTTAATGATGCTAAAAAAAGCATCAAAATATATTTTATAATTGAATACATGAATAATGAGTTTATACAGATGAAAAATGAGTTTTCAAAAAAAACCTTCTTAGACCAACAACCTGTCAAAATAATTAGGAAGGATTATTTTTCACTGACAAGCGGGAAGGCAATATATAATAAGGTAAAATTAAACTTTTATTTCGTGTATCCAAATCAGTAAATAAAAAATTCATGTGCAGCTACTGTTTAGCGGAAACAGGGATTTTTTTTTTGCTTCAAAATAAATTTAAACAAAATGTTGTGTTGAAAATTATACGTTTTGGATCCAAAAAATCCATTTTACAGTAGTTGTTTTGTTCTTAATACTTTAATATTAAAAACATTATTTATTTTATATAATTTGGCGAAACACATTTCTGCCAATATTCTACAATGCTTTTTATCAGGTTTTTCATTTCTGTAAAATCGGAAGGTTTTATAAAAAAACCCTGTACAGATTTTGAATAGGCTTCAATAACATGCTGCTGCTCTGCACCAGTACTAAAAAATAAATAAGGAATCGATTTCATTCTCAAATCTTCATTTTCGTGAACTTTTGAACGTAACTCTATTCCGTTTAATTTTGGCATATTAATGTCTGAGAAAATAATAAAAGGCTCAACCGACGTTGCTGTTAAATAATCAAGTGCCAATTCCCCATCACCAAAAAAAATGATTTCGTTTTTATAATTAAGTTCCTTAAATACCAAACCCAGAATTTCCTGATCGTCCTGATCATCTTCTATAATAATTATTGGTCCGCCCTTGTTCATAAATTCTTTTATTTATTTGTGAGAAAGGTACTTAATTTAACCATACATTATTCCTGAAATAAAAAAATAACTATTTAATTAAAATAGCTGCCAGGGTGTGTAGTTTATTGCATTTTATTTTACAGGACTTACTTTATTCTATAAATAATAGAAATAAGTAAGTGCTTAATCACTTAATTTCGCTATATTCGTTTATATCCTAATAATCTTAAAATTAATTTTAGGTATCCGTTCTAATAATTACTAAAAATATAGGTGCTTTTCCAGCAAATTATTGCCATTATTTTTCTAAATATAACTTCGTATTATATGAATATTCAAGAAAAAAATGACAAAAAGGAAACAGTCCTTTTCTCAGATCAACTATCTTTTAATGAAAAAGAAAACGATCAAAATACTGCTGTAAAAAATAAAGTTTCCATTGCAAATAGCAAAGAACAAACAGCAGAAATCCAAAACCTTAAAAAACAGCTAAAAGCAAAAGAACAGCAGCTAAACAATCATGTTAATGCTATTGATACTTCGAATGCATCAATCGAGTTTGATCTTGATGGAAATATACTTAGTGTAAATAAAAATTTTCTGGAAATAATGGGTTACAATGAAGCCGATCTGTTAGGAAAACATCATCGCCTTTTAGTTGATCCCGCCTATTCACAATCTACTGCCTATCAATTATTCTGGAGCAACCTGAAAAAAGGGATTTATCAAAAAGATGAATTCGTCAGAGTAGCCAAAAACGGAAAATTAATATGGCTTTTAGGAAGTTACAATCCCATTCTGGATATTTTGGGCAAGCCTTATAAAATCTTAAAATTAGCCACAGATATTACGCTTTCGAAAACGCAATTTTTACAGCTGGCGGTACAGGCACAGGAAAAGGAAAAACGCGCCTCTGAATTGGCCGTCGCTAATAAAGAACTTGCTTTTCAGAATGAAGAAAAAGAAAAACGTGCTGCAGAACTGGTAATTGCCAATAAGGAACTGAAATTTCAAAACGAACAAAAAGAACAAAGAGCAAAGGAATTAATTATAGCCAATAAAGAACTTGCCATACAAAGCAAAGAAAAAGAAAAACGTGCTGCTGAATTGATAATTGCAAATAAAAAACTGGCTGCAGAAAATATTCTGAAAGAAAAAAGAAAGGTCGAAAAGCAAAAACGTGCAGCCGAACTGATTGTAAAAAACAGAGAACTTGCTTATCAGGAAAAACGAAGCAAGGAACTGACCCTCGCATACGATGAGCTTAAAAAAGCCCAGGAAGAGCTGGAATCGTTTTCTTATTCTGTTTCCCATGATCTTCGGGCCCCTATACGTGCCATTAATGGTTATACCCAAATTTTAATCGAAGATCATATTGATTTAATTGATGAAGATGGGAAAAACATGTTTAATGCCATAATCAAAAACTCTAATAAAATGGGAATATTGATAGATGACTTATTGGCTTTTAGCAAATTAGGACGTAAACAGGTGTCTTCTGCCAATATAAATATGACTGCATTAGTAAACGGAGTTATTAACGACATCACAATAGAAAAAGGTGAAAATAATCCAATATTTGAGCTTGATGAACTTGCTCCTTCAAATGGTGATCCCTCACTTATTAAACAGGTATGGGTAAACTTAATTTCCAATGCAATAAAATATTCAAAATATAAACCTGAAACCCATATTAAAATCACTTCAGCATCAAAAAATAATAAAATTATCTATAGCATAAAGGATTGGGGCGCTGGCTTTGACATGGAATATTACGATAAATTGTTTGGTGTTTTTCAGCGCCTTCACTCACAGGAAGAATTTTCCGGAACTGGTATTGGCCTGGCAATTGTGCAAAAAATAGTAAACCGTCACCACGGAACTGTATGGGCCGAATCAAAACTAGACGAGGGCGCTAAATTTTATTTTAGCCTGCCTGATATTAAAAATTAAAAAATATGAAAATGAATTACGACGATATTGAAATTTTATTTGCCGAAGACAGCATGGAAGATGCTTTGTTAACAATACGCGCATTAAATAAAAGCGGTTTTACAAACAAACTTTTGCATGTGAAGGATGGAGCTGAAGCACTCGATTTTATATACTGCAGAAATATTTATGCCGAAAGAAATCCAAAAGCATATCCAAAACTTCTTCTCTTAGACTTAAAAATGCCTAAAATGTCAGGAATGCAGGTATTGGAAAAAGTTAAAAGTGATGCTAATCTTAAATCAATTCCGGTGGTTATACTAACCTCTTCACAGGAAGATCCTGATATAGCAAAATGCTACAGCCTTGGTGCCAACAGTTATATAGTAAAACCTGTTGACAGCAATAATTTTTTTAATGCCATAAAAGAAATGGGAATGTACTGGATGATTCTTAGCCAGCCTGCAACATAAATTTAAAGCAAACGATTATTTCTAAAATTATGATTCCATATCACATAAAAGAAGATATTAAAATATTGATATTAGAGGATAGTAGCGCTGATGCGGATTTACTTGTACGTCATCTTACAAAATCAGGATTATCGTTTGTTTCAAAAATCGTTGAATCAAGAATATCATTTGAAGATTCCCTTGAAAACTTTTTACCCGATATTATATTATCAGACTACTCTCTTCCGTCATTTGATGCTGTTTCTGCCTTTAAAATTATAAAAGACAAAAACCTAAATATTCCTTTTATAATAATTTCCGGTATCATTGGAGAAGAAAATGCTGTAATGCTTATAAAAGAAGGTGTAACAGATTATGTATCTAAAAATAATTTCTCATCCTTGCTGCAAAAGATAAGCCGTGCGGTAAAAGAAGCTGAGGAATTATTTGAAAAAGAAGATCTGCTGCAGAAACTAAAAATTCAGACTGCTGCATTACTTTTAGCCAATCAGGAATTGGAATTTCAAAATGCTGAAAAAGAAAAAAGGGCTATTGAACTGCTCAATGCTAATAAAGAACTGCTTGCTTTCAATTTTATTTCAAGTCATGACCTTCAGGAACCGCTTCGAAAAATTCAGATTTTCATTTCAATATTGATGGAAAAGGAAATGAATAATATAACAGAAGACGGAAAAAACAATTTAAAACGCATACATGTCGCGGCAACCAGAATGAGACAGCTCATTGAGGATTTGATGGAGTTTTCAAGAGTTACTACTACCGATCATCATTTTGAAATGAACGATTTACAGGATATTATTGAAGATGTAAAATCAGAACTTACAGATATAATTCAGCAAAAAAAAGCTGTTTTTAAAATAAACGGATTAATCCCGGTAAATGTAATAACTTTCCAATTTCGCCAGCTTATTTATAATTTAATGAGCAATTCTCTAAAATTCTCGATCCCTGATATTCCGCCCCAAATTACCATACAATCCAGTATTCTGAAAAATGAAGATTTCAGGCTTCTTAATCTGTCGCATAGCCCGCAGATATGCGATTACTGGCACCTGAATTTTCGGGACAATGGAATTGGTTTTGATGCCCAATACAACGAAAATATTTTTGTTATCTTTCAAAGGCTTCATCATAGCGAGGATTATTTAGGAACAGGAATTGGTTTGGCTATCGTCAAAAAAATTGTAGAGAATCATAACGGAATTATATTTGCTGATGGAAATTTAAATAAAGGGGTAAGTTTTAATATCTATATCCCGGTCACTGAAAGTTTTGATAAAAGTTCTGCAGCATTAAAACACACTCAAAAAGAATTGCATTACACTTTATGATATTTCATAAAATAAAGCAAAAAGTAAAGATAACTTCAATAGAAAAACGAGTTAATATATGTAACCCGTTGAATGTAATGTCAAAATATTTTAATTAACACATAGAAACATAGATTTTATATTTTTGAAAAAAGCAATTCAAAAAGAAACTCGTTTCTCACACATAGCTATGATTGTTAATGCAAGTGAAACGTCTTTTTAAGTTCAATATTCTATATTTTCTATGTGTTAATAATTACACAAACAGGTATATTATTTTTTCAAGGCTTTATTTATAACATATTTAAATCTTAAATAAAGCAAAACAGAGGATGTTAACAAGCCTAAAGATAAACCGTACCAAATTCCCTGAATTCCAATATTGAAATAAATACCCAGAATGTAGCACGACGGCAAACCAATGATCCAATAAGCAACAAAAGTGATGAAAGTTGGAATATTGACATCGCCCATTCCTCTCAAAGTTCCCAATCCTACAACCTGAGTACCATCAAACAGCTGAAAAATTCCGGCAATCAGCAATAATTGTGCAGCTATTGCTACCACATTCACATCACTTGTTATTAAAAAAGGCAAATATTGATTGAAAAGCGTAAAAATAACGGCGAAGAAAAGCATGAATATAATCACCAAATGATAAGAAGCATGAGCAAATTTCTGAAGCCTCATATAATTCTGATTTCCGAAACTATTTCCAATTTTAATGGTTGCTGCAGAAGCAATTCCTCCCGCCATCATGTAGGTCATTGCCGCAAGTGTTATAGCAGTTTGATGTGCAGCCTGCTCTGTTGCCCCCAATTGACCCGCAATTAAAGCTGCTGCTGCAAACGCACCTATTTCAAATACATATTGCATAGCAACCGGCAGACCAATTTTTACTACCGCCAGAACTTTGGAAAGATTAATATACTTTGCAGAAAAATGCAGCATATAATCTTTAAAATTATGCGATTTGAATACGTACCACGCCATTACTACCATCATTAAAACCCTATCTACCAAAGTTGCAACTCCTACTCCCTTAACTCCCATTGGCTCAATGCCAAACATTCCTTTTACCAGAATAACTGCGATAACTACATTAATCAGGTTTCCCCAAATTGTAATGTTCATGGCTTGTTTGGTAAAACCAAGTCCTTCTGCAAATTGCTTAAACGTCTGAAAAATCATTAACGGAAAAATCGACAAACTTAAAATAAGCAGATATGGTTTTGCTGTTTCTACGACATTAGGATCCTGATTGGCGTGTTGCATGGCAAACATGGAGCCGAAATAGACTACTATAAAAAGTACTATTGCCGCTATTATATTAAGCCATAAACTATTAGAAAGAAGTTTAGCACATTCCTTAAAATTTGATTTCCCGTTTTCCTGTGCAATTAAAGGCGTTAACCCATAGGCAATTCCCAATCCAATGACCAAAATCACCATGAAAACTGAATGCACTAACGAAACTGCTGCCAGCGATATGGTTCCGGCATAATGACCAATAATAATGGTATCTACGGTTTGTACCAAAGTATGACCCAATTGTGAAATAACAACAGGTCCTGCCAGCGCAATGGTACTTTGATAATATATTTTATTTGATTTGTATTTTTTCAACATAATAATTCACTATTTGAGACAAGTCAATGCCTCTAAATTTATTTTTTAACTTTGATCAAGGTTGGTCTTATGAAAAGATGCCATTTTGATAATCTAACAGAAACTGACCACTTGTTATCCCGGTCTGGGTTTTGAAAAACCGCATCATATGTCCGGGTTCCGAGAAATCGAGATCATAGGCAATCTCGGCAATTGTCTTTCCGGAATGTATGAGATCGTTTTTAATTTCAAAAAGCAACCGCTGTTTTAAGAGTTCTGTCGCCGTAACATTAAACTGTTTTTTTACGCAGGTATTAATGGTAATTCTGCTTACGTTCAATAAATCGGCATAATGATCAATTCTCTGTTTCTGCCTTATATGCAATTCCAGTAACTGCTTGAACTGATAAGCATAGTTATTTTCAGCCCTTTCAATTGATAGATGATTTCTCTCAGCATATATTCGATTGAATTTCAAAAGCAGATAATAGGTAAGCGAACGTATAATGTGAATGCTGTCTGTTTTGCTATTTACAAGTTCAGATTTGATTTCCATAAGCTGATTCAGCGCTTTTTGGAGTTGCTCATCATCAACAGTAATATACAAGGGATAATTCAATTGATAAAAATAAAGCTTCCGATAGGTAAAAAATTTATCTGAGAAAAAATCATTAAGAAAATTTTCCTGAAACACTAAAACCGTAAAATCCAGTCCTTCTTTCTCCAACGTCCATTGTCTTTTTTGAAAAGGAGAAATAAATACAATGGTGTTGTCCGCAATAGTGATTTTCTGCTGATTTAAAACTAAGGATCCTTTGGCTTTTTTAAAAAGCAGAATTTCAAAAAAATCCGTGTTGTAAGTATCCCTTTCCAAATATTTTTCACTGAGCGTATCTCCGTGCAAAACATTCAGGAGAACTTCTACTCCACATTCGGTTTTATGAAATTTTACTGTTTTCATTTTATCTCTTGTTACTGCAAATCTACAACTCAATTAGGTGATTTAAACTCCTTGCGAATTTTAATTTCATTATTAGAATCTTAAATAAAAAAAAATGAGCTGTAATTTGCTACAGCTCATTTAATAATGTGATTTATATTTTCTTTTTAGGAACGCAGATAATCAGCTGTTGTTAAAATTTTGCTATAAGAGAATTCTAACGCCGCTAAAAAAGCGTTATGCACATCTGCAGCCTTAACATTTTGACCATTAATTTGAAGGTCTCTTGTAGCGCAGGCATCTCCAATTACGGCACATTCAAAACCAAAATCAAATGCGGCCCTTGTTCCCGCATCAATACACATATGAGTCATCATACCGGCAATAACAAGCTCTGTTATATTTTTTGACTGTAAATATTCGAGCAGATCTGTACCTCTAAAACTATTAGGAAACTGTTTCGTAATTACCTTCTCACCTGCTAATGGTTTTACATTTTCATGGATTTCTACTCCTTCTGTTCCGGGAATAAAAAAAGGAACACCCTCTGGAGATATATGCTGTACGTGGATAACTGTATTATTTTCTTTTCTGAAATGTTCCAGTAATTTTTGTGCATTTTCACTTGCCGCAACAGGATTTACAAGTTCTAATGCGCCATTTTTAAAATACTCCTTCTGGATATCGATTAATAATAGTGCTTTGCTCATTTTATTTAATTTTTATATCAGACAAAATTAAAATGCAGACCACAATTATAAGATACCAAAACACTCAGAATTCATACCATTTTGATAAGTGCGAAGTTTCATTTAATACACTCATAAAAAGCTCTTCTCAAAACTAAAAAAACTCCTTATGAATTAAAGTCTTTAATTACCCTGTAATATTTAAATTGAACTATTTTTGTATTGATAAACCCAAATTAAATACACCTCAAAATTCATCAATTTTATACTTCACGCTAAAAAACAAAGTTGAAAATATTGATTATAAAATTTTAAAATCAAATCTGGTTAGAATATGAATTTAATACAGTTAAAGCAAAATTAAGGTTAAGAATTGATTTTAAAGTAGGGCAATTATCTCTTTTCTTGTTTTACATAAATAGTAAAGAATAATAAACGGAAATGCTGAACACCGTTTTACAAAGTAGGCACATTTAATTTAAAATAACGAAATGGAGAATCAACTTAAATCAATAGTAATGCTATGTACAGCTGTACTTTTGGTTTCTTGCAACAACGCAACAAAAACGGAAAAATCAAATGCAGCTTCGGCTGTAAAAGAAGAGGTTAAGCCTGTAATTTCTCATGTAATGACCAAGGAAGAGCAAACCAGACTTACGCCTGATGCTATTTTACAGGAATTTATAGAAGGAAATAAACGTTTTCAAAGCGGTACGACAACTGTGCGTGATCACAGTAAACAAGCAAGAAAATCGGCTCCGGGACAGTATCCAAAAGCAGTTGTTTTAAGTTGTGTAGATAGCCGTGTACCTGTAGAAGATGTTTTTGACCAGGGATTGGGAGATATTTTTGTCGGACGTGTAGCGGGGAATTTCGTAAACGAAGATTTATTAGGCAGCATGGAATTTGCCTGCAAAGTTTCGGGTGCAAAGTTGGTTTTAGTAATGGGACACCAGCATTGTGGTGCTATAAAAGGCGCAATTGATGATGTAAAACTGGGTAATATTACGGCTATGCTTTCAAAAATAAAACCGGCAGTAGCAATGAGTCAGGATTTTAATGGTGAAAAAACATCTAAAAATGATAAATTTGTAAAACACGTTTCAGAAAACAATGTGATTTATACTATCGACCAAATTCGTAAAAAGAGTCCTATCTTAAAAGAAATGGAAGATAAAGGTGAAATTAAAATTGTAGGCGTGTTTTATAATTTAACAGACGGAACACTTGAATTTTTAAAATAATGAGCATTAAAAATTATTTATGGACCATCCTTTTAGTTGGTGGTTTACAGTCGGCAATTGGTCAAAACAATCGCATACACACCAATAACGAGATTGGATGGTATAACTTTTTTGGAACATTTAAAATATCCGAAAAATTTGGAATCCATACCGAATACCAATGGCGCAGAAATGAATACATTACCGAATGGCAGCAAAGTTTATTGCGCGTTGGAATAAATTATAACCTAAATCCAAGAGTACAATTCCGAGTTGGATATGGCTGGATAGAAACGTATCCGTATGGCGAAATCCCAATAAATGGAATGGGCAGAGATTTTACCGAGCACCGAATTTTTGAAATGGTGCAGCTTGGTCATAAAGAAGGAATTGTAGATTTTTCGCATCGGTTTATGTTAGAACAAAGATTCGTAGGCCGTTACAGCTCATTAGCAGAAACAACCGAAGATGAATTTCCGTTACTAAACAGAATCAGATATATGATTAGGCTTCAGGTTCCTTTAAAAGGGAATGAAATAAAAGACAAAACACCATATTTGGCTTTCTATGATGAAATTTTTATTGGTTTTGGAAAAAATGTAAATGTCAATGTTTTTGACCAAAACAGAATCGGGATTTTATTAGGTTACCGATTCAATAAAAATGTACGAATTGAAGGAGGTTATCTTAACCAAACCGTACAATTGGGCCGACAAATAAACGGACAAAACGTTTTTCAAAACAATAATGGATTTATATTGAATACCAATTTAAATTTTGACCTGACCAAAACAAATAAAGCGATTGAATAACGCTTTTGAGACCAAATAAAAAAAGCTGAAAAGTGTTACTTTTCAGCTTTTTTGTTTTCTAGATCTTAAAAACTACTTCTGATTCTTTGCTAAATATTCATCTGGTTTTTTTCGTGAAATCTATCTTGAGAAATAAACTTTTTTTCAAAATTATCGAAAAAACACTATCAAATAACGATATATCATAAACATAATTAACTAACTTCACGTAAAAGTATTAAAAATCAATACTTTGAAAATACGGCAGGCTTTTTGGCAATAAACTTAAATTTATGAACCAAAAAAATAATTGATCAATAGCTGTTGTATGTCTACAAGTTCAATTGTATCACACCATTTTAAATTAAATACTGTTAATTATGCAAAACGACATTTATCAAATTAAAAGACTGTTAACTTCTAAAAACAAGACTTTTTCGTACTACAGTCTTGCTGAGATGGAAAACCAGGGATTTAATATAAAAAAAATGCCATTTTCTATTCGGATTCTTTTAGAAAATGTACTACGTAATTATGATGATTTTGCCATCACAAAAGAAAACATCGAAACCCTGCTGAACTGGAAACCAGAAGCTTCTGATAAAGATATTCCTTTTAAACCTGCACGTGTACTGATGCAGGATTTTACAGGAGTTCCTGCCGTTGTGGATATTGCCTCTCTAAGGGCTGAAGCGCAGCGCAGGGGCAAAAATCCCGATATGATAAATCCATTAATTCCTGTAGATCTGGTTATCGATCATTCTGTGCAGGTTGATTATTTTGGAACGGAATATTCCTATTTAAGTAATATGGAAGAAGAATACAAGCGAAATTCTGAACGTTATGAATTCTTAAAATGGGCCCAGCAGTCCTTTAGTAATTTTAGTGTTGTTCCTCCTGGTATGGGAATCTGCCATCAGGTTAATTTAGAATATTTATCTAAAGGCGTGATTGAAAGAAACGGAGAAATTTTTCCGGATACTTTGGTTGGAACCGATAGTCATACGCCAATGGTAAACGGAATAGGTGTCATCGCATGGGGTGTTGGCGGTATCGAAGCCGAGGCCGCTATTTTAGGACAGCCTATTTATTTTATTATGCCGGAAGTTATCGGATTGAAACTTACGGGGAAAATTCCGCTTGGTTCAACCGCCACAGATATGGTACTTACTATTGCAGAGCTGCTTCGAAAATATGGTGTTGTGGGTAAATTTGTAGAAGTATTTGGTCCGGGACTTGACAGTTTAAGTGTTCCTGATCGTGCAACTATTGGTAACATGTCTCCTGAATTTGGCTGTACGGTTACCTACTTCCCTATTGATGAAAAAACTTTGGAATATATGCGTTTAAGCAACCGATCTGAAGATCAGATTGATCTGGTTGAAGAATATTGTAAAGCTAATTTATTGTGGAGAACCGGCGATGAATCTATAACCTACACTGACATTCTTGAACTTGATTTGTCGACTATAGAACCCACTATTGCGGGACCAAAAAGACCTCAGGATAAAATTCTTCTTAAGAACTTACAGCCTTCTCTTGTAGATATGCTCGACAAAAGCTTTGGAAGAAAAAGTCTTCCGCAAAAACAAGTTGTTCGTTGGTCGGGCGAAGGAGGTTCGCAGCCAATACAGGGCGATGCCATAATTCCGGAAAATGCAAAAATTGAAGAAAAAATAGAAGATGGTATAAAAAGCGTTGCCGTAACTTTAGGCAATGAACAATTTATGCTCTCTGATGGGGCAGTTGCTATTGCTGCTATTACATCCTGTACCAATACTTCGAATCCTTATGTAATGATTGGTGCGGGACTTGTAGCCAAAAAAGCCAGGGAAAGAGGGCTTAACGTAAAGCCATGGGTAAAAACTTCACTTGCGCCGGGCTCAAAAGTAGTAACCGACTATCTTGCCAAAGCAGATTTATTGGGAGATCTTGAAGCATTAAAATTTCACGTTGTGGGTTATGGATGTACTTCCTGCATTGGTAATTCAGGACCTTTGCCTGCACATATTGCCAAAGCTATTGAAGACCACGACCTTGTTTTGGCATCTGTTTTATCCGGTAATCGAAATTTTGAGGCAAGAATTCATCCGCAGATTAAAATGAACTTTTTAATGTCGCCTATGCTTGTAGTTGTTTTTGCACTTGCCGGTAAAGTAGATATTGACTTAATGAATGAACCTGTAAGTTTTGATCCAAATCAGTTGCCTGTTTATTTAAAAGATATCTGGCCAACAGATGATGAAATTCATCAGGTTTTAAGCGATGTTTTATCTCCTAAACAATTTGCTAAAAGTTATGAGACTATTTTTGACGGAAACGAAACCTGGCAAAAATTAAAAATACCGGAACAAAAAATATATGCCTGGGATGATCATTCTACATACATTAAAGAAGCTCCATTTTTTAAAAATCTTACTGAATTTCCAAAAGAATTACAAGATATTGAAAATGCCCGCACTTTATTAGTCCTTGGAGACAGCATTACCACAGACCATATTTCTCCTGCGGGTTCTTTTAATGAAAATTCTGCAGCCGGTAAATATTTATTAAGCCGAAATGTTGAAAAAGCCGATTTCAATTCATACGGTTCCCGTCGTGGCCATGATGAAGTTATGGTTAGAGGAACCTTTGCGAATGTCCGCATTAAAAATGCTTTGGCAGATAAAGAAGGCGGCTATACCAAATATCTTCCAACGGGTGAAGAAATGAGTGTTTATGATGCCTCAATACAATATAAAGCCGCTAATACCCCATTAATTATCCTTGCAGGAAAAGAATACGGCAGCGGTTCATCGAGAGACTGGGCCGCAAAAGGAACTTTTTTATTGGGTGTAAAAGCTGTACTTGCTGAAAGCTATGAACGTATTCACCGAAGCAATTTAGTAGGTATGGGAGTCCTGCCTTTACAATATAAAAATGGAGAAAATGCTTTAAGTCTTGGACTTACCGGCACGGAAATTTTTTCTATATCCGGAATCGCTCAGGATATAAAACCTTTAAAGGAACTTAAAGTAACTGCTCAAAAAGAAAATGGTGAAGTGATTAGCTTTTATGTTATTGCGAGACTTGATTCAAAAATTGAAATTGAATATTACAGAAATGATGGAATATTACAATATGTTTTAAGACAATTTCTTCAAGCAGCGGAATAGATTAGAAGCTTTATAGTCCAAGTTTTAACCCGTTGGGTGCAATTATTTTTAACACATAGAAACATAGAATTATTGAACTCAAAAAAGGCGTTTCACTTGCATTAACAAACATAGCTATGTGTGAGAAACAAAGTTTCTTTTTGAATTGCTTTTTTCAAAAATATAAAATCTATGTTTCTATGTGTTTAATTAATTTTTTATGCATTACACCCAACAGGTTAAGTTTTATTTTATTGAAAGAACAAATTCATGCTGTTTTTGAATTGAAATTAGTGTAAGTAATTAAAAAAGAAAGGCTGCAATAAATTGCAGCCTTTCTTATATAACCAACTAATATAGTTTGTTGTCTAAATACTAAAATATATAATCTGTACTTAAAAAATTAGAATCATGATCTCTAATAATAGAATTAAATAGTTTTTTATTTGCATCTGTAGATTTAGTCGCGACAAGTGAACGTATTGAAAAAGATCGCAAGGCGTCAGATATTGATAAAGTTCCTTCTGCGCTGTCTTTTCTTCCCGTAAAAGGAAATACATCGGGTCCGCGTTGTGAAAGACAATTAATATTAACACGGCTTACCAGATTAACAAACGGATCAATAAGGCTTGAAACTTCTTTTGGATCTTCGCTAAAAATACTAACCTGCATACCATGTGAGGCATTAATCTGATAGTCTATTGGTTCGTCTATAGACTCAAAAGGGACAACCGGAATTATAGGTCCAAATTGCTCTTCGTGATACAATTTCATTTTATCATTGACAGGATATACAACAGCTGGAAAAACTAATGAATGATTAGAATACCCCCCATTCTCATTTATGATTTTTGCTCCGTTTGCCAGAGCATCATCTAAACAGGTTTTAAGATAAGCCGGTTTGTCAAACTCAGGAAGCGGTGTTATTTTAACGTCTTTTTCCCACGGAAGTCCCGGTTTCAGAGCTGCTACTGCATCACTTAATTTTTTAACAAATTCCTCTGCGATTTCTTTTTGTACAAAAATTAATTTTAATGCCGTACAACGTTGTCCGTTAAAGGATAACGATCCTAAAAGACATTCACTTACCGCTACGTCAATATCGGCGTGTTTGGTTACAATGGCTGCATTTTTGGCGTCAAGGCTTAAAATAGATCTAAGTCTGTTTGCTTTTGGATGCAATTTCTTTAAACTATTTGCGACTTTACTGGAACCAATAAAAGCCAATACATTTACTTTGCCGCTTTCCATTAACGGAGAAATTATCTCAGCTCCTCTACCGTAAAGTGTATTTACCGTTCCCGGAGGAAATGCTTCTTTAAAAGCATTAAGCAAAGGATAATGCGCTAAAACTCCATGTTTAGGTAATTTAAACAAAATAGTATTTCCCATTATAAGAGCGGGAATTAAGGTGGTGAAAATTTCATTAAGAGGATAATTAAACGGTCCCATGCTTAGAACAACTCCTAATGAAGATCTGCGAATTTGAGCCAGAACACCTTCTGCTTCTTCAAATCTTGATGATTGCCTGTCCAGATCTTTTAGTGCATCGATAGTAGCATTTATATATTCTACCGTTCTGTCAAATTCCTTTGTTGAATCGGGAAGGCTTTTTCCGATTTCCCACATCAATAATTTAATGACTAACTCACGTTGCTGAATCATTAGGTATACAAATTTCTGCATACATTTAATCCTGTCTTCGACACTCATGGTTGGCCAAACACCTTGTCCGTTATCATAAGCCGCAACTGCTGCATCCAGAGAAACTAAAGCTTCTTTGGCAGAAGTATGCGGAATTGTTCCTACCAGCTTGCGTTTAAGTCCATCGGGACCAGGAATAAAAACCGGTGAAAAAACTTCGGTAACTTCACCATTCCAGGGAACTAATTTCCCGTCTAATAAGTATTCACGCTGATGAATTTCAGAAATCTGATATTCCTGAGGAATTATGTTTTCCTCCACAAACAGACTGTCAATAGCAGTCTGTGATACTTTTAAATTTTCCATATTCAATAAATTATTTTGTAATCCGGCTTTTCAATAAAAATGTACTACTAATTTAACACATTTAATTCTTTAACAATCATAAGATCAAGATTATTAACAAGTATTGTAACATTATTTACCGGATAATTTTGATTCAAGCTCTTTTATCTTATTTTCTAAGTTTTTAATGTATTCTCTTTGTGGCAGTAAAGCTTCTTCTATCTCTTCTGTTGTATAACGAGGTGTTATATGCTGTGGACAATTCCAGTCGTATGCCTGAATTTCGAAAATCATCATTCTCTCTGGTTTGAATTTGTAATCTGCTGGTTTCAAAAGATTATATAATTCTTCATTTTCTTCTAAATCAACAATTTTTGCATTTGCATAAATCTTCAGCCTTGCTCTTTGTGGATATGATAGCAGTATTAAAGCGACTTTTTCATTTTTAGAAATATTACCCGTCGAAATATATTGCCTGTTTCCAGAAAAATCTACAATTCCGATTGTTTTATTATCTATTACTTTAATAAATCCTGCCGGTCCGCCACGATGTTGGATATATGGATATTCATTTTCTCCAAAACTTGCCATATAAAAACTATCCCGATCACCAATAAAATTAATTTCGTTATCTGTAAGTCCATCAACAACCGACATTTTTTCCATGCGGTCATAAGCACTTCTGCTTCCTACTTCTTCCTGCATTTTTTTTATGGCATCCGTAAATGCTAATTGCGCGTAGTTCATGTTTTGATGATTCTAGTTTCCTAACTGTGTGAAAGTTTAATTTTAAGGATCATCAATACTATTATTTTGATGTAAAAATGTCCTTTAAATTACCATATAAATTTAACCGATTTCTTTATATAACTTTTCTTTTTACAATCAGTAATATCTATGATACAATGAATATCTTCCTGCATCCATAAAAAAAATAGGCAGAGAACAAAAACTATACTACTTCGTAAAAAATCTAACGCGGAAGAAAAACTCCTAAAATAGCTTCCTTTCTATTTCTGGCAATGGGCAGACTGATTTCATTCAGATATAAAGTATTGCCATCTATATGGGTAATATATTTTGTATTGACAATATAGGATTTATGAATTTGAAAAAAATCCTCCTGAGGCAATTGGTCCAAAATACTCTTTAAAGTATGGTGTACAATTATCCGTTTTTGGTTTTCAAGATGTATTTCGACATAATTCTGCATACTCTTGACATATAAAATTTGAGTGGGCAGTACTTTTAAAAAAATACCATTTTCTTTAAAAAACAACGGCTTAACTGTACTTTCCTGCTGAAAGATTAAATCATACATCTTTTTTGCCTTAAAAACAGAGGCTTTAAAATCTTCAAAAAAAATGGGTTTGAGTAAATAATCTACCGCATTTACCTTGTATCCTTTCAAAGCATATTCAGAGTAAGCAGTTGTAAAAACAATCATCGAGGGTTTATCTGCTATCATTTTTGCAAATTCCAATCCGTTTAAAAAAGGCATTTGTATATCCAGAAATATCAGGTCGATGGCTTCACTTTTTAATTTTTCCATTGCCTGATGTGCGTTTGAAAACGAACCTCTGTTTTCCAAAAAATCAAATTCTTTGATAAATTCACTCAATCCTTCACGGGCAATGCGCTCGTCATCTATTACTATACATGTCATTACCTATTCAGATTTATTTGAAGTTCTACTCTGTATTTATTTTCTTCCCGCTTAATTTCAAGACTATAATTACCCGGATAAGAAAGATCCAGTCTCTTCTTAACATATTTTAGTCCGACACCTTTTGTTTTTTTGTTGTCTGATGCCGAATCTACCGTGTTCTCTATTTTCAGAAAAAGGCTGTTTTCATTTTCCAAATAGATGTGTAGGTGTATGTAATTGGTTTTATCAGCAAAATCGGAAACATGTTTAAAGGCATTTTCA
Organism: Flavobacterium sp. MMLR14_040; assembly: GCF_033657265.1. NCBI lineage: Bacteria > Pseudomonadati > Bacteroidota > Flavobacteriia > Flavobacteriales > Flavobacteriaceae > Flavobacterium > Flavobacterium sp. MMLR14_040. The sequence continues at coordinate 115,408 of NZ_JAWVWO010000014.1, forward strand.
ATAAAAGTCGATAAAAGAAACGGGATGATCATCAAGTGATTTTCTGTAATATTACATTGAAAAGAAATCTCCAAATCTTCGCCGGACCTGTCTTTTTCCAATTCGAAATAATGTTTCAAAAAAGAAATTTCATCGTCTAGTTTGATCCATTTGTTTTGTGATTCGTAAACATAATACTGCAGTATTTTACTGTATCTGGAAAGCAGTTCAAGTGCTTCCTCCTTATCTTTTCGGATTAAAAATTGCAGATTGTTTAAGATATTAAAGGTAAAATGCGGGCTTAATTGCGTTCGCAGGTTATCAATTTCGTTTTCTAAAACACTGTTTTTCAACTCCTGATGAAGTTTTTCAGATTCTACGTTCTGCTTGAATAATTCTATTGAATAACTCCCTCCGGAGATCAGAATACTTACCATCAGCATTCCGAAAAATAAAGACAGGATGTCATTGGGCATTACGAGTCTCTCAGAGGGAATTACTTCCACAATTAAACAGCCTTCAAATGTCAAAATTACAGCTGTTAGAACACTCGCAAACAAAGCATACAGGATGAATTTTATGGAACTTTGACTATTCAAATACCTTTTTGCCAGCCTGTTTATCACATACCGCACATGTATTCTCAAGGTTAATGTGATGGCTAGTGAAAACAAAACACCGCCCAAAAATGACAAGTCATCGGACAATTGCAATAAAGTCATCAGGAACATAAATGCCCAAAATACGTAATCTGCTTTTTTTACAGTAAACATGGTTTGTTTTATTTTTTACAAAAATACCTTTTTCTAATCGGCAATAGAAAACCGTTGGTCAACAAAAAACGACCACTTATCAAAAGCAAAAAAGAGCATTGAAGTAAAAATATAGTTTTGTTCCGAAATTTTTACAAACAAATCTATATCATGAAAACAACATTAATTTTAGCTGCATTACTTTTTTTACTTATGAATGTAAAATCAAGGGCACAAGTATCTTTTAAAACCGAATATTTTGGTACATCAGATTATAAAAATAACGATGGTGACAAAGTGGGCAATAGTAAAGGTTCTGCTATGGTTTATAGCGGAATTGCCAATATTCCTCTTGCTGTAAAAATAAATAAAGATAGCCTTTCGTCAACATGGGTTCTTAATTTATCGGGCGATCATGCCAGGCTTGACAACAAAAATTTTACTCAGGACTTGGTTTTGTCCCATATTACCAACGTTCAGCTTTCAGTTGTTAATATTCGACAATTGAGTCAAAAATGGTCTCTTATTGCTTTTGCCGGTGCCGGAATCTACAACAGCGAAACCCAGATTTCTAAAGTGAATGCCAATAGTATTCTGGGCAATGGCGGTGCGATTTTTGTAAAAAAAATCAACCCTAAACTGGATCTTGGTGCGGGACTTGCCTTTACAAATACTCTTGGATACCCAATGCTTTTTCCTGCTTTATATGTAAATTACAACTCCGAAGGAAAATATACTTTTAAGTTTTCAATGCTTAATGGAATTCAGGCTTCAGCCGGATACAATTTTAATAATACACTTAATTTACAAATAATTGCCGAAATGAATGGTCAGATGGCTTTGCTTAAAAAAGACGGTAAAAATGTGATTTTTACGCACCAGTATGTTGTTGCAGGATTAAGGCCTGAAATCAAGATAAATAAGAATATTAGCCTGCCAATTACACTTGGAGTCAATGCCGTACGATTTGCTTATTTTCAGGATCGAAATCTCAAAAGCCTTTTTAAAGATAAAGAAAGTCCTTATTTTGATTTTTCACCTTATGCAGCGGCTCAGATTAATTATAAATTTTAAGAATGCTTTTGATTTTATTTTAAATCAAAAGAATGTTATAATAAAAAGGCTGTCTTTAAAAGACAGCCTTTCGTTGCAAAGTATTTATTATTGTATGAATTTGATCAATTCTGCATTGAATTTTGGAAGCTCTTCAATAAACAAAGCATGACCGCTTTTTTCGAATGGAACCAAAGTTGAATTGGCAATTGATTTATGCATTTGCTCTGCCAGTTCATAAGAACAGATTTTATCTTGTGTTCCGTGAAGGATAAGAGTTGGTATTTTGATTTTTTTCAAATCTTCTCTTAAATCAGTATCACGAAGCGCTTTCATAGATTCTGCCATTGCATAAGGAGAAGCCTGTGCCTGAATGGTTCCTAACCATGCACCTTGTCCCGCAGATACGCTTGTTTCATTAGCAGGGAAAATTTTTCCGAAATTCTCAAACAATTGTGGTCTGTTGGTATTATTAAGGGCAATAAGACCGTTTACATCTTCTTTTGTCCAGAAACCATAGTTAAAGTCGGCTCTTTTAGTCCAAAGTGGAGCCGCTGCACCAAACAAAGCCAGTTTTGAAACATGGGCTGCATTGTATTTGGCTACATAATGAATCACTGTTGCGCCTCCCATAGAAAATCCGCCGATGGTTGCTCCTTCAATTTTAAGTTTGTCCAGAATCACTTTAATGTCATCTGCATAAACATCATAATTATAAGCCCCGCCCGGTTTGTCTGATAATCCAAAACCTCTTAAAGTAATTCCGATAACTCGGTATCCTTTCTGGATAAGTTCTGCATATTGGTATTCGTACATGGCGTCACTCAATGGCCATCCGTGAATTAATACTACCGGTTTTCCTTCTCCTAAATCCGTAACATGCAATTTTACATTTTTCTCTACTTCAATATATTCTTCTCTTCCAAGACTTGCGGGTTTTCTTTGGCTTTGAGAAAATGCAGTTGTTGCTGCTAATAATAAAATGGCGAAGCTTGTTGTTACGATTGTTTTTAAATTGGTTTTCATTTGTTTTGTGTTTTAATTGTTATTTTAAAGTTTTGATTTTTTATCTCTGTCATTTCTTATTGACAGGACAAAATTGCGG